>JBLIHD010000047.1:0-9501 GCA_047636335.1 Flavobacterium sp. | reverse complement strand
ATAATCCCCAAAACCCGCATTGAAATTATAGCTGTGAACCGTGGCGTCAAGAGCTGATAACACAGGAGTTCCAGCTTTTATCCATAAGTCTAAACCGATATGTATATTCCGCTCATCCGTTTTTTCATCTTTAAAAACGGTGCTGCGTTGATAAAGATTTCTTTTTTCATTGTACCCACCAAAAGCTACTTTTGCGTTATTTAAAGTCAAGTGATTTTCAACATATTTTTCGAAACTTGTCGAGCATTTAATATCGAAGTTAGATAATTCTTGGTTGGAAGAGGACAAGTCTAGCGGAATATAATTTTTATGATCAATCGAGTTATCTATTACTTTAACGTCGTATATGTTTTTTAAGAGTGCTTCTAAAATAGTCATGGGGCGTTTTTTTTACGAATATAAAATAAAATAATAAAGCCAGCATAAAAAACATATGCTGGCTTTATAACTTTTAATTAAGATAAACGGTGTTATTTCTTAACTTCAACTGATGCATCACTGCCACCAACTGTTACATTGGCTTTTTCTGACCCATTTTGAGTGCTAACATCCCCACCATTTGTTCCAACACTTATTTAATTTCCATCGGTATTCTTTTCAAATGCCGGATCTGTTGCGTTCACTTCAATAGTTGCTGTTTCGTTTGGTTGTTGAGTTTCTTCTTTCTCTTTAGAGGAAACAATAGCTTAGATTGAAAGCATTCCTATTAACATTTATATTTTTTTTTCATTTTGTTTTAAGTAATTGTTTGAAAGAGAAGGTACAGTTTTTATTAAAACATGTTTCTAATACAAACTTGGATGTTTCGAAGGATTAACTTCGTTCATCATCGTGTACACTTTTTCAAAAATGTCCTCGATGGAAGGTTTTGAGAAATAATCTCCATCCGTTCCATAAGAAGGTCTATGCGCTTTCGCCGTTAAAGTTTGAGGTTTGCTGTCCAAATGATTATAACCGTCTTGTTGATCAATAATCTGTTGTAGAATATAAGCCGATGCTCCACCAGGAACATCTTCATCAATTACCAAAAGACGATTGGTCTTCATTATGCTTTTCACAAGATCATGGTTGATGTCAAATGGGAGTAATGATTGTATGTCGATCACTTCACAGTCAATACCTGTTTCCTGAAGCTCTTTGGCTGCCTGTTCCACCAACCGTAAAGTGGAACCATAAGAAACTAAAGTAATATCAGTCCCTTCTTTCATTGTTTCCACAACTCCAATCGGGGTTTTGAACTCACCATAATTCAAAGGCATTTTTTCTTTTAAACGGTATCCGTTTAAGCATTCTATCACTAAAGCCGGTTCATCACATTCCAACAGTGAATTGTAAAAACCTGCCGCTTTGGTCATGTTTCTTGGAACCAATACATGAATACCTCTTACGGCATTAATGATCATTCCCATAGGAGATCCCGAATGCCATATTCCTTCGAGGCGATGTCCTCTTGTTCGTATAATTAGCGGTGCTTTTTGTCTGCCGCCCGTTCTGTACTGTAGCGTTGCTAAATCATCGCTGATGATTTGAATGGCGTACAATAAATAATCCAAGTATTGGATTTCGGCAATAGGGCGTAAGCCTCTTAATGCCATTCCAATCCCTTGCCCTATTATTGTTGCTTCTCGAATACCTACATCGGCAACACGCAGCTCACCGTATTTTTCCTGCATTCCCTCTAGACCTTGGTTTACATCACCAATGTTTCCTGAATCTTCACCAAAAATTAGTGCTTTAGGATATTTTGTAAAAATGGCATCAAAATTATCCCTTAAGATCATTCTGCCATCCGTATCTTCTTTGGCATTATCCGGATATTTAGGTAATACTTGATTTACGGTAGATACATTCATATCGGAAACCGAATACAAATGACTGCTGAATCTTTCTTGGCCACTCTTGGTATAAGATGTAATCCAATTTGACAATTCCACTTTCCCATTTTCATTTAGGACAAGACGCAAGGTTTTACGTGCCGCAACCAAAATTTCCTTTCTTATTGGGTCTTTAATATCATTTAAAGCAGCAGAAATTTCCTGAATGCGATCCTTGTTGTTACTTTCATTGGCCACTTTTTCCAATAAAGTGACAAGCTCTTTTTGTTCTGCGACAATGGGATCGATAAATTCGCGCCAAGCTGCTTTTTTACCCTCAAGAACTTCTTTTTTTGCATTTGAATCAATTTCGGCAATCTCTTCAGAAGAAGCAATGTTAATTGCAATCATCCATAGTTTCATCTGTCTGATGCAATCGTAATCCTTTTCCCAGGCTAGACGATCTGAGTCTTTATACCTTTCGTGTGAACCTGAACTTGAATGCCCCTGCGGTTGGGTAAGTTCGTCAACATGTATAAGTACCGGAATGTGTTTTTCACGAGAAATAGCGGATGCTTTTTCGTAAGTGGATATCAAATCGGAATAGTCCCAACCTTTTACTTTGAGTATTTCGAGACCATTGGTATTTTTTTCCTTTTGGTATCCTTTTAAAATTTCAGAAATATTTTCTTTTGTGGTTTGATGTCTTGCATGGACTGAAATGCCATAATCGTCATCCCAAACACTTATTATCATTGGTACTTGTAGAACACCAGCTGCATTTATGGTTTCAAAAAACAAACCTTCTGAAGTACTTGCGTTTCCAATCGTTCCCCAAGCAACTTCATTTCCGTCGACTGAAAATTTTGATTTTTCGGTTATTGCAGAAACTTTTCTGTATATTTTTGAAGCCTGGGCAAGTCCCAGTAATCTGGGCATTTGTCCAGCTGTTGGAGAAATGTCGGCACTGGAATTTTTTTGTTTTGTCAAGTCTTTCCAAGAACCGTCTTGATTTAAACTGTGGGTAGCAAAATGACCTCCCATTTGTCTACCTGCAGACATTGGTTCTTGTTCAATATTTGTATTGCCATATAATCCGGCAAAAAACTGTTGTACTGTCAATTGGCCAATGGCCATCATGAATGTTTGATCGCGATAATAACCGGAACGGAAGTCCCCGTTTTTGAAAAATTTTGCCATCGCTAATTGTGGAACTTCCTTTCCGTCTCCGAAAATTCCAAATTTAGCCTTACCGGTCAACACTTCCCTACGTCCTAATAGACTGCATTCCCTGCTTATTATAGCTATCTTGTAATCGTTTAAAACTTCGGTTTTAAAATCTTCGAATGTTAATGTAGTATTGGTTTTTTCTTTTATCATAGTTGAAAAGTATAACTTAGTGTGGCAAATTTAATTAAAAACTAGCGATTATCATAATTCATTGAAATAAATATAATTAAATTATCGGCAATTAAATACCATTATAGATATTTATTTTTTAATTATTCGTAATTAAAAAGTCATTGTGTTGTAAATAACGTAATGTAAAACCCGTATTAGGCGTAATTAAAACCATTTTCGATTAAATAAATTGATTAATATTTTAGGCGATAAAGTAATGACGAACCGTATTTTTTCATTGTAATTTTTCTGATTTATTTCCCAGCCATTAGAGGAGTACACAGGAAGGTACAATTCAAAATAGTCAGGGACCAAATTCAGACGGATTCCGCTGTCATATAAGAACCGTGCATTTAGCTGTTTGCTTTTTATAAAACCTACATCTCCATATACTTCTATCCAATTCCATATGTTGTAACCCCCATTCAAAGTGGTCATCCATTGGTTGGCATATGGGCTGTCCAACTTCGATTTAAAACCACCTTCGGCTACGATAAGTTGCTGGCTGAAGAAACCGGTGCTTTCTGACCGCCCGTAATAACTGTAGTCAAAGAGATAATCGGTAGGGCGGTCTAAAGCGAAACTGAAAAAATCAGAATTGGTATTGTTGTATAAAAAAGTTCCTGCATACAAACGCAGGTTGATCTGACGGTTGTTTTCAAAAAGGTTTCGATACTCAAATTCCGCGGCCACTTTTCCGAATTTACCCGACAATTGGATATCCGCCATAAAGCTTAAATGATTGGTAACCTCTGTATTAGTGTTGACATATTTCGCATTGAAAACCGAATAATTTTGAGTCAAAATGTCAGTTACGATTTCACTTTTTTCCCTGTTTACTAAAACTTGGCGCAATAGGATTAACTGTTTTCGGTTATCCCTAAGGTCATTTTCCCGGATTCTAAACTGTACCATAGGGTTGATTTTCAGATAGGTTGCATCTGGAGCATAATGGAAATAATTGCCCGAAAGCGAATACTTCATATTGTATAAGGAGCCATTTCGGAAGTTCTGGTTTACGACAAAAGCGATGGAACCAGAGAAGGCTTTCGCCTTCGTGGAATAGGAGGGGTTAACGTCAAAAATAAAAGGCTTATCCAGTATGGTCTTGTTATGCAGTCTTAACCCAGGAGAAAGACCATCGTACAAATTGTAAGTCAGTGTAGGGACATACAAGACTTGATTGTAATAAGGATCCTCAAGGTCTTTCATAAACGTAAACTTTATAGGACGGTTATTAGGAAAGAAACCTTGCACGGATTTCCAATTGTTTCTTAAATTGTATTCAGGAACTTCGTTTTTATAGTTTAGGACGATTTTGTCGGCATCTTTTCTTTCCAAAGTGAAGACACTATCATTTATTGTAGGGTCCAGCCATTCTTTAAATACGATTTCACCATTTTTTATTCCGTAAATAGGAACGGGAACCACTACGTTTGTCCTATTTTTAAGAGAAAAATAAACACTATCTTTCGTTGTGGACACCTCCGAAAATTTGAAATCGATGATGTCTCTTGAATTTATGATAGTGTTGAAAAACCAGCTAATGTCTTTATTGGTGTTAGATTTTAATACGGATTCAAAATATGCTGCTGAGAGCTGATTTTTTTTATTTTTAGAGTAAAATTGGCGCATGCTGTTGGTTACGACATTTCCTCCAAGATAATTGTCCAGATATCTCAAGCTTAATCCTGCCCGGTATTTACTGGCAATCTGTTCATTAAATTTAATAAGCGTGTTTTTGGGAGCGCCAAGGGGCTGATCTAAATTTTTTCGAGCCATTAACATATAAAAATAGCTGTATTGCTCGTTGAAATTTAAGTTTGTCAAATTATAACTTTTGAATAACTTGAAAGAGGAAGCACTGCCCAACATTTTAGTGTTCGGATGGTTTTCTTCAATATATTTCATCATTGTGTAGACTTGAATACCATCATATATCCAAGCGTCTTTCCTATTGTCTAATTGCAAACTGTTTTTGAGGTAGCTGTTTAAATAGGTTTTTAGGAATTTTATTTCATATGTAAAGTCATCTGAGAAAGGACTAATGAACGACGGCAGTTGATTTAGGCCATAAAAAGGATTACGTTCATAATCAGCCTGGGAAACGACAATTTTTTCAAACGGGTATTTTCCGATTAAATCATTTACAAAATGGACGATGCAATCAATTGCCAACGCCTGTTGTTCGACACTGATTTTTTCATCTTTCAAATTGGTGATTACCTCAAGAGGTTTATTGTTGAAACTGTAAAAACTGGATTTAGGTTCTATGAAAAGGGAGAAATTAGTACGTCCTTTTCCGGATAAGCTGTAGATGGAATAATCTCCTTTTTGGACGGATCCCACATTAGTTAAATCGGAGGTGACTTCCAGGTCTTTTGATATTTTTAAGTCTATGTCAAATCCAGAAATACCGTTGGCGATATCATCGAGATTGTCATTGTTGTATTTTATGAAACTGTGGTTTTCATATCGGGCAGGAGTTAGATACCAAGTCTTTAAGTTCATTCCTCCATTAGTGTCATAACCATATTTTGTAAACTGGTCGCTGGGAACCTTCACAATATAGGTAAGATGTAATGTTAATTTTTGATTGGGGGCCAGTTTGTCCCTTAATTTGACAGTGATAATATCCGGGTTTTCCTCGGTTCTTTCCCAGGTAAGGAATAATTTATCGTCATCTATGATGGTTAAATTAGTAGTACTGCCACGTTCTTCATCCTTCGCCAAATGAAAGCCGCGATAAAACTCATCAGAAAACCTTTTGGCCAGCGGTGAATTGACGTTGGAGTAAGCATTATTCCAGTCATTCAAAACTATTGAATCCAAGAAATCTTCCGACTCGTTAAAAAAAGTGATATCCTGTTGTATATTCAATGTTTTAGTGTCAGAATTCACTTCAACGAACATTTGGGAATGATGTTGGGCAAATTGCTTTACTGATGCCAATAAAAACAGAAGACAAACTGCAGTTCTATAAAATGGTTTCAAATGTGGATTCAAATTTGTTACAGCACAATATACATTTATTTGGTTAAAAGCACTTGCAATAGTAGTTAAATTAGCAAAAATAAGGCCGTTCATAAAACGGATTTATGATTAAAAATTTGGTTGCAAATTGTATTTTTTATAGAAATTATCCAAAACTTCAACGACTTCGTCTTCCGTATCGACAATCTTTATTAATTTCAAATCGTCCGGACCTACGGTTAGTTCCTGTTCTATTAATACCGTTTTTATCCAGTTGATCAATCCTGACCAAAAGCTGGTTCCTACCAGTATTATTGGGAATCGCGCTATTTTTTTTGTTTGGATCAAGGTTATGGCCTCAAATAATTCATCCATAGTCCCAAAACCGCCTGGCATCACGACAAAACCTTGGGAATATTTCACGAACATTACCTTTCTAACAAAGAAATAATCAAAATTCAAATTTTTGTCTCTATCAATATAGGGATTGAAGTGCTGTTCAAAGGGTAAAACGATATTTAATCCCACGGAAGTTCCTCCACCCAGATGGGCTCCTTTGTTACCGGCTTCCATTATTCCTGGTCCTCCGCCAGTAATCACTCCATAACCGGCTTTACTGATTTTGAAAGCGATACTTTCGGCAAGTTTATAGTACTTGTCTTCCGGTTTCGTTCGCGCTGATCCAAAAATGGACACACAGGGACCAATGCGTCCCATAGTTTCATAACCGTTTACAAATTCAGCCATAATTTTAAAAATGGCCCAACTATCATTGGTTCGTATCTCATTCCAAGTTTTTTGTTTTAATCGATCCTGAATTATTTTATCTTCATCACTATCGAAATCTTCTAATCTCATATCCGTGTTTTTTTGCTGTAGGTTTCTGGAACTCTTCCTGTCTTTCATTGTATCTTTTCCTTGTTAAAGGAACGAGTAAAAGGATGCCATTGCAAGTATGGCTAGTACTTTTGAATACTAAAGTAACTCTTTTTTCAAAAACTGCGCTGTATAACTTTTCTTATTTTTGATTATCTCTTCGGGAGAACCCTTGGCAACCACTTGTCCGCCACTTTTTCCGCCCTCAGGACCAATATCAATAATGTAATCGGCTAGTTTTATCACGTCCATGTTATGTTCGATAATTAATATCGTATTGCCTTTATCCACCAGTTTATTGATGACGCCCATTAGCACCCTGATGTCTTCAAAATGTAAACCTGTAGTGGGTTCGTCCAGAATGTAAAAAGTGTTTCCCGTATCTTTTTTGGATAATTCGGTAGCAAGTTTGATTCGCTGCGCTTCACCGCCGGAGAGTGTTGTGCTTTGCTGTCCCAAGGTGATGTAACCCAAACCTACATCTTGTATGGTTTTTACTTTTCGGTAAATCTTCGGGATCATTTCAAAAAACGGAACAGCTTCATCCACCGTCATATTCAAAACATCTGAAATGGATTTTCCTTTGAAGCGAATCTCCAGGGTTTCCCTGTTAAAACGCTTTCCGAGGCAGGTTTCGCATTCTACGTAAACATCGGGCAAAAAGTTCATTTCAATCGTTCGCACGCCCGATCCTTGGCAGGTTTCGCAGCGTCCGCCTTTCACGTTAAAACTGAAACGGCCCGCTTTGTATCCCCTAATCATGCTTTCAGAAGTCTTGGTGAAAAGATTCCGGACTTCGGTAAATACCTCAGTATATGTCGCGGGATTAGAACGTGGTGTACGTCCTATCGGACTTTGGTCTATATTAATTACTTTATCGATATGGTCCAGACCTTCAATTTTTTTGTAGGGTTGGGGTTTTTTTACGCCATTGAAATAATAGGCGTTCAAAATAGGGTAGAGGGTTCCGTTTATCAAGGTCGATTTACCGCTTCCTGAAACTCCTGTTACGCAAATCATTTTACCCAAAGGCAATTCAATGGATACGTTTTTCAAGTTATTCCCGGTGGCTCCGGCCAGCTTCATGAATTTGCCATTGCCTTCACGGCGTTTTGCCGGAACTTCTATTTTCATTTCTCCATTAAGGTACATGGCGGTCATAGTATGGCTTGCTAGCATTTCGGCCGGCGTTCCTTGGCTAATGATTTCTCCGCCAAATTTTCCTGCTTTGGGACCGATGTCTATGACGTAATCCGCGCGTTCGATCATGTCCTTGTCGTGTTCAACTACGATAACTGAATTTCCAATATCGCGTAATTGCTCTAAAGAATGTATTAATTTGTCGTTGTCCCTTTGGTGTAAACCAATGCTAGGTTCATCTAAAATATAAAGAACCCCAACTAATTGGGACCCAATTTGCGTTGCCAGTCGGATGCGTTGCGCCTCTCCGCCAGAAAGGGATTTTGAACTACGGCTTAACGCCAAATATTCTAAACCCACGTTCATCAAAAAGTTCAGTCGGTCGTTTATTTCTTTGACCACTTCGGTTGCGATTCGCTTTTGTTTGTCGGATAAATGCCTGTCTAAATCTTTGAACCAAGCGGTCAAGTCAGAAATATCCATATTACATAATTCAGAAATATCTTTTCCGTTGATTTTAAAGAACATTGATTCTTTTTTCAATCGCGAACCTTCGCAAACAGGACAATTTATTTCGTCCATAAACTCCTTCGCCCAGCGTTTGATTGTCGCAGAACCACTTTCGTCATGTTGGTTTTTTATGAAATGGGAGATTCCCTCGAAATCAATTTTATAGTCGCGAGCCACCCCTAAATCTTTGGAGTTTATCGTGAATTTTTCCTTTCCGCCATTCAAAATCATTTCTATTGCTTCCTCTGGGATTTTTTCTATAGCATCGGTGAGTTTGAAACCATATTTTTCCCCAATGATTTCCAATTGCTTGAAAATCCAAGAAGATTTATATTCGCCCAAAGGCGCAAAACCTCCGCTTTTGATTGATAATTTCGGATTTGGAATAATTTTCTTAGTGTTGATTTCATTTACGGTACCCAAACCGTTACAATGATCACAAGCTCCTTTTGGGGAATTGAAAGAAAATAAATTGGGTTCCGGATTTTGATAGGATATCCCGGTAGTGGGACACATCAAGTTTCTACTGAAGTACCGGACTTCATTAGAATCTTGATCTAAAATCATTAATACATTTTCACCGTGATGCATAGCCGTATTGATACTTTCGCTCAATCGTTTTTCATTGTCAGCAGTTGACTCAACTAGCATTCGATCAACTACAATCTCTATATCATGTGTTTTATAACGATCCAGTTTCATTCCTGTCGTAATTTCCCGTACCTCGCCATTCACGCGAACCTTCAAGAAACCCTGTTTGGCTATTTGCTGGAACAATTCGCCATAA
>JBLIHD010000046.1:0-9615 GCA_047636335.1 Flavobacterium sp. | reverse complement strand
TGGATAAGCACAAAAGATAGCTAGCAGGGAAAAACCCTGAAACAAAACCGAAACGGGCACTATCGTCTGTTTCGGTTTTTTTGTGCCCTGAAAATCCATAAGACGAATTTAACTGCTAATTATTTGAGGAGCTTTTCCCGCCATCCGTTGCAATCTTTCCGGCTTCAAACCGTTTTCTGGCTTAGGGCAGGAGCTTCCCTTGGTAGCTCTGCCATAACCAGAAAAAATTTGTTTTCAGCCTGCAAAGGATTTCCACTGCTGTCGGGGCTATCAGAAAATGCTGCTTTAATAAGCGGTTCGGATTCAAAAAGTTGCATATATTTGATCGTATTTACCATTCAGTGTCGAACGAAAAAAGCAACAGCATAAAGTTAGGAAAGGCTAAATAAGGACACATAAAAGCCAAAAGACGTTAAATAAAAAGTATCGCCCAATATGGAACCTAGAATTGGAAAGCTAACCGAAAAAAAATTAGTGGGAATGCATTTGACCATGTGCCTGTTTGACAATAAGACGTTCAAACTCTGGAGCACTTTTATGCCCAGACGAAAAGAAATAATAAACAACTGCACAAACGAGCTGATTTCACTGCAGCTATATGATCCAAGTTATTTTTCGGACTTCAAGCCCACGACCGAATTTGAAAAATGGGCAACAACTGAAGTAACGGACTTTAACTCTGTGCCATAAGGTATGGAAACATTCGTGCTGGAAGGCGGACTTTATGCCGTTTTCGACCACAAGGGTTCAGGCGAAGACCATAGTATTTTTGAATATATTTACGGCAGTTGGATACCCGACTCCAATCACTTGTTGGACTAAAGACCGCACTTTGAGCTGTTGGGAAAAAAATATAAAAACGGGGACCCAAATTCGGAAGAGGAAATATGGATACCGATTCGATCAAAATAAAATACAGCAAAGGGTTACCGCTCCTGCCAGACCTGCAATTATTGAACTAAAAGCCTCCGTTTATGATTTCCCGTAAAACAGCTAGATAAAAAGGAGTTGCTTTTGAAAAACTACCAAAAAAAAATATTTAATCAGATTTTTCGGTAAAATAGTATATATTTGAATAAGCGATAAATGTCCTATACAGTAGAGACAATCTGCCTAATTTCGAGTGTATAGTCGCTATTAAGTAGCGAGTATATGCAAGATAGCGGCAAGTTTGGCACAGACACAAGAATCTAACGCAATTTTAAGACAAAAAAAAATATAATATCTGTGCCAACACTTGGCAGGATTAGAAACTGAACTTAAAAACAGAGGAATTAAAGAAACATTCCGGGGAAAGGCTTGGAGTGAAAACTGTCGATAATGGGTGTATTATGACTGTGTCATAAGTATTGACAAATTAAAGCGAAAATTTAATTTCCCAGACTCCGTTAAAATTCAGATAAACGATAATAACAAATCAGGAATGGAAGCAGTATTTTATTGTGAACTCTGTAAAGACGGAATTATGGGAATTCATCCATACTTAGGACAAGAGAAAGTTCATATTGACTAAAACTCTTAATATCAAGTTTAACACGAAGACAATTCAACGACACGACCAATAGAAACAGCAGCTAAAATCATTGAAATACTAGAACAGCTGGAAGACTTCTTTGTCCAACACAAAGTTGGTGCTTGGACAAGTCGAACACATATTGCAATTAAACAGATAAATGAAGAAAAACTAAATACTAAGACAATTTTAAATGATTTTTCTGGAGCAGGAATGGGGTCAATTATTGAATTATATGTTTGTTCAGATAACGGATACCATCTCGAAAAAAACGAGGTTAAAACGAACAAACAGCTAGAAAAAATTTATAGAACAAATATTAACAATTAAGAATGGACTTAACTAACGACAGGAAACCAGTCGCTAACAACGGTTTTAGGCAATTGGTATAATAGAAAGTTAGTTTTGTATTTGGGATGATTTTGCAAATCCGAAAATAGTGCTTAATTTACTCCAGCCCGCTATATTATGGAAACGTTATGTCACCTGATCCAACAAAAATTACTGTAAAAAATAGCAGAAGGTCTTTCCAAATTTCAAGATTAACTCATCAATCGTTCGGACGAAGTAAATGGTAATCCACTTGGTGTTTTTATCCTAAATCCCACGGATTTTAATAAAGAAACAGAGCAAATTATGTATCGCATTCACCAAAGATAATTGACGATGTTCTTTCAGGCATAGGTTATGGCATTCATAATAGCAGACGGTTCCAAATGTAGCACGAAAGCGAGCAAAATTAGTGGATCTTTTTTCAATTTATTTTTTTAACAATATTACTATATATCAGTATTAATTTACAAATAAATAGACGTATTTTTGATCGGTACCAGATTCACTAACAACAGCGTCAGTCTAGTACCTGTTTTGTCCCATTTGAGTTTTTGGCTTAATTTTAATTGACTTTATGTTTGAGTTAAAAACGATAAACTCAAAGAAAAACTTCTGCTTAAGTCCAAAACAAGATTAAAGCAAAGTGAGACGTTATAGGCGATGTGGATGGACCATAAATAAAGAAACACGAAAATATTTTAAACTTGTACTACTATTATAAAACATTCAATTATGCCATATTTGAAGACATCAATTACCATTTTATTTTTTACCCTTTTATCGTTTTCTACTTTCAGCCAAACAAAAAACACCGCTAAAAAAATTAAAGTAAACAGGGACCGTATTGAAAACAGAATTTTTGAATTATCAAAATTTGGTAAAGATTTAAACGGCAAAGGCTATCGAGTTGCCTTTACAAAGGGAGATGTCGAAGGAAGGAAGTGGTTTATTGATCAAATGAAAAAAGCAGGACTTGAAGTAACAATTGATTTCGCCGGAAATATAATTGGAAAGCGTCAGGGTACCGATGATTCTTTAAAACCTATTGGATTTGGAAGTCATATAGACATGGTGCCTGATGGAGGTGATTATGACGGCTGCTTAGGTTCTATTTCTGGACTAGAAATAATGGAGATTCTCAAAGAAAATAATATAGTTACCCGCCATCCGCTTGAATTAATAATATTTTCAGATGAAGAAGGTAGCTTATTAGGCAGTAAGGCACTAGCAGGAGCATTTAATAAAGAACGGTTAAAAATGCTAAGTCAATCTGGATTGACTGTAGGCGAAGGTATAATTGCAATCGGAGGGAAAGTAGATAGTATATCAAGTGTGATGAGAAAAAAAGGTGACTTATTAGCCTTTTTAGAATTGCATATTGAGCAAGGTGGAATTTTAGAAAAAGAAAATATACAGATCGGTGTGGTGGAAGGTATTGTGGGTATTGAAGACTGGGAAGTAACTGTTGAAGGCTTTGCCAATCATGCAGGTACAACACCAATGAATTTACGTCAAGATGCTTTGCTATCGGCCGCTAAACTTATCGTTGCAGTTAATGAAGTAATCACCAGTCACGATGGCAGACAAGTTGGGACAGTTGGTAAAATCTCAGCTGCGCCAGGAGCCTATAATGTTGTTCCAGGAAAAGTAGTCTTAGGTTTAGAGATTAGGGATTTGTCATTTGATAAAATTTGGGAGCTCTTTCATGAAATTGAAAAAAGAGCCGAAGATATAGCTCAATCGAGTGGTACTAACATTACTTTCAAAAATCAATTACTCGGCGCTACACCCGCGCTAACGGATAAATCCATTCAGGATAAAATTATACGCGCAACAAAATCCTTGAGTCTTACCTACAAACAGATGCAAAGCGGAGCAGGACATGATTCACAAGACATGGCTTTGATTGCACCGATAGGAATGATTTTTGTGCCAAGTGTTGCTGGAATCAGTCATTCCCCAAAAGAGTTTAGCAAAGCAGTTGATATGGCGAATGGAGCGAACGTATTGCTTCAAACTATATTAGCATTAGATATGGAATAGAACGGTCAAAGGTTTTTTGTCAATTACAGATCGTTGCGACAATTTAAGATCGAAAATGACAACATCCCCTGACTAATTTCAGTTCACAAATGACCTTATTTGAATCCTACGGATTATTTACTTTTAATTACTGATAGATGCTGCACTACGAAGATTTGCTACGTTACCGTCCGCCATCAAAATCGTTGGATTAAAGTCCTGTTTTTATGAAAATAAAAAAACTATTTTTACTCGGAGTATAGATAAAGTTATTTTACTACCAGTTCGTCACTAACCAAATAATTAATAAAGAAATCTGAACGTACTTCAGATTTATACATTACAACCCCTTCTAAAATTTTGAAACTATGAGAACCAATTTAAAAAGCAGTTTGTCCCTATTTTTATGTGGATTGTGCTCTATTGCATTTGCTCAACAAACCAAGAAAGCGCTCACCATAGAGGATATCTTGAAACTAAAAACGATCAGCGAGGTACAAATTAGTCCAGACGGTAAATGGGTAGCTTATACTGTTTCGGAAATGGATATGAAAAAAGACAAATCCCTTACACGTATTTACAGCATCCCAATGAAAGGGGGTGAGCCTATTGCAATAACTGGTAAAGAGTACTCTGGAAGCCAACCTAGATGGAGCCCTGACAATAAGTATCTTTCTTTTTTAGCTCGTAAAAAAGAAGATGATAAAGCACAAGTTTGGATTTCTAACCGAATGGGGGGCGATGCAGAAGTACTGACCAAAATTCCACAAGGTACTTCAAGTCATGAATGGGCTCCTGTAGGCAATAAATTGCTATTGGTGCTTACAGATCCAAAACCGGAAGAATTGACAGCGGATAAAGAGGATGATAAAAAAGCAAAACCTTTTGTCATCGACCGTCGTCAATTTAAACAAGACTATGTAGGCTATCTTGACCGATACAGAAAGCATTTGTATACCCTTGTTCCTGGAGACAGTATTCCTACACAACTTACCTATGGTGATTATGATGATAGCGATCCTGTGTGGAGCCCAGATGGAAAAAACATTGCTTTTGTAAGCAACCGTACAAAAGATCCTGATGGCAACTCAAATACTGATATATGGGTGGTAGATGCCGACAATCCTAATAAAGATAAAAAATTAACTCAAGTAACTACAAACCCGAATAGTGACAATTCTCCTGCTTGGAGTCCAGATGGAAAACATATCGCCCATGTAACTATAACGGATGGTACCATTCTTTGGTACGCCACGCAGCATTTAGCGATCGCAGCTTCAACGGGTGGAGAAACCGAAGTTTTATCCAAAACCCTAGATCGTAACATATCAAAACCTAAATTTTCGAAAGACGGGAAATCCATTTATTTTCTATTGGAAGAAAGTGGAACAAGTATTTTAGCTTCTGTTAATACTGACGGGGAAAAACTGGAAAGGGTTATAAAGGGAGATATTAGTATTAACGATTATGATTTTCATCAAGGAAGTTTTACCGTTTTAATGGGGAAGGCAAATAGGACAGACAATCTATATACGTTTCAAAAAAATCAACTTAAAGAACTGACTCATATCGATGACGATGTTCTAGCTGGCATTAAAAACCCAATAGTAGAAAAAATTAATTATAAAAGCGCAGATGGCACTCCTATTCAGGGGTTTATAGTAAAACCTGTAGATTTTGACCCCGCTAAAAAATACCCTACTATTTTATGGATTCATGGCGGTCCAACCAGTCAATATGACTTTTCTTTTAACAGCACTGCCCAGCTTTATGCAGCAAGCGGTTACGTGGTTTTACTTATAAATCCAAGAGGTTCTACAGGTTATGGACAGGATTTTTGCAAGGCCATTTATGCTGATTGGGGAAACCTGGACTATCAGGATGTTATGGCAGGCGTAGATTACTCCATTGCACAAGGGTATACTGATCCGGATAAACTTGCGGTAGGTGGATGGTCTTATGGTGGAATCTTAACTAATTACGTTATAACCAAAACAAATAGATTCAAAGCCGCTTTATCAGGCGCGAGCGAAGCGTTATTTAGAGCTAATTATGGTCATGATCATTACCAACTTACTTGGGAGCAAGAATTGGGATTGCCTTGGGAAAACGCAGCAGCTTGGGAGCGCATCTCTCCTTATAATGACGTTGCCAAAATTACAACGCCTACTCTTTGGATGGGCGGTAGCGACGATTGGAACGTACCAATCCTGAACTCAGAACAAATGTATTTGGGTATGAAACGATTGGGAAGAGAAACTCAATTAGTTGTATATCCTGATGAATATCACGGTATCAAAAGACCTTCATTTCTAAAAGACCGTATGCAGCGTTATCTAGATTGGTTAAAAAAATATGTAAATGTCATTAATGACAGTAAAACTTAAAAAATGATAAAAGCACTTCTAATTATTGACATTCAAAATGATTATTTTGAAAATGGTAAAATGGAGCTTGTTGGATCTGAAAAAGCAAGTAAAAACGCTAAAGCGATGCTTGAATTTTTTAGAGATAAAAACTTACCAATCGTCCATATGCAACATATAGCAGCGAGCCCAACCGCAACTTTTTTTTCACCGGATACCGATGGAGTTAAAATAAATAAAAATGTAGAGCCAAAAGGAGATGAAAAAGTAATTGTCAAGCACTATCCAAACAGTTTCAGGGAAACCGAATTATTGGTTTTTTTAAAAAGTGCGCAGATTGCGGAGTTGGTAGTTTGTGGAATGATGACTCATATGTGTATTGATACGACAGTTAGAGCGGCCTATGATCATGGTTTCAAGTCGATTGTAATAGGAGATGCGTGTGCAACAAAAGACTTAGAACTTGATGGGGAGAAAGTAAATGCAAAAGAAGTTCAAATCGCATATTTGGCTGGTTTGAATGGAACTTTTGCAGAAGTAAAGAAAACAAATGATTTTATCCGCGAGTAGGAAAGAAATATTGCCCATAATCTCCGCTGCAGCAGGGTTGGGCAATCGGATATTTAAAAATAATCTTGTCTTTGGCAATTTGTTGATGACTAGTACATCGTAAATAGTAAAGCCCAATCCCTCGGAGACGTATTGTTTTTTTAGACAACGTATAAGACGTAATTCGGTTAGCCGCGCTTTTAGATAGAAATAAAATTAATTAATTATGAAGTATTCCCAATATGTATAATTTCAAAAACGATTATTCAGAAGGTGCGCATCCAAATATCCTTAACAAACTTATAGAAACTAACCTAGTGCAACATTTAGGTTATGGAGATGACGATTATTCGAATCAAGCTAAAGAAATACTAAAGCAAAAAATAGATAATCCTAAAGCTTCAATTTATTTTGTATCGGGTGGTACACAAACCAATTTACTCGTTATTTCTACATTATTACAGGCACACGAAGCTGTTATAAGTGCAAAAACTGGACATATTTATGCTAACGAAACTGGCGCAATCGAAGCAACTGGACACAGAGTAATCACTGTGGATACTGCCGATGGCAAAATTAAAACTGCTGATATTCAAAAGGTATTACAAGATTATTCTTTAAGACCCCATGTAGTAAAACCTAAAATGGTTTATGTGTCGAATTCAACAGAAATTGGAACTATCTACAATAAAGTCGAATTGCAACAACTATCTGAATTTTGTAAAGCAAAAAGTTTATTGTTGTTTTTAGATGGAGCGAGATTAGGACACGCCTTGACTTCAGAAAAAAATGATTTAACTTTAGCAGACATAGCTCAACTTACTGATGTGTTTTACATTGGCGGAACTAAAAACGGAGCATTACTTGGAGAAGCGATCGTCTTTAACAATCCAAATTTAGCACCAGAATTTGACTATGTTCTGAAGCAAAAAGGAGCGTTATTGGCAAAAGGTCGTTTGCTTGGGATTCAATTTCTTGAACTATTTAAAGAAGATCTATACTTCGATTTAGCTAAACATGCCAATACTATGGCAATGAAAATAGCAAATGCCGTTAAAGAAAATGGCTTTTCATTTTTGACCGAACCAATAACCAATCAAATTTTCCCGATTTTGCCTAAAAAACTCATTGAAAAACTAAATCAAAAATATCTATTTTATGAATGGGTAGTTATAGACAAAAATAAATCTGCAGTACGAATAATAACATCTTGGACTACAGACGAAAGAAAAGTGGACGAATTTATAGCCGATTTAGATCAATCGTGAAAAATAACGACTGCATACCGCAGTTTCGACATAAGGAAGGTTTAAGTATAATTTAAAAGTGGTTCTGCAGGAACAAAATTAGTTTTTAACCTACTATTTAGGCTTCCTCAATTGAAACATCTCAAAGCTTCCAAATGTAATTTTAGGTCTTTAAATAGCTATAAACGAATGAGCAAGCAGATCTTATAAAGCAATGCACTTTTAAACCTTACTGTAAAAATTTAAATTTCATGGAGAAAATTATTGTTATTGGAGGAGGTTTAATGGGCAGTTCTGCAGCTTGGCAACTCTCGCAATATGGAGAGAAAGTATTACTAATTGAACAACAAGGACCCAATTATAAGACAGGCTCTAGCTATGGACAATCACGTATTTCCAGATCTTTGGGACCAGACAAGGATATTTTCTCTTTCATCCACAACAAGGCTGTGTCTGAAGCGAAGCGATTAATTTCATTTCTTAATACAAGTGAAAAAGGTGCATTCCATTGTATGGAAGATATTTATGTAACCAATCCGGTAACGTATATATTTGACGAATCTGGAACCAAAGAAATTGAAGCTTTGTGCCACCCAAAACAAAATGATTATCACAAGGTAGCAAGCGGGAAAAACATATTTGAAGTATTTGGTATGACCATGCAAGATTCTAATACTGTTATTCGGGAATATCGCGATTACACTGGAATGATCAACCCCAAAGTGTTAATATCCAAGCTTCATAAAGGGATTAAGCACTATGATAATGAAATTTTGTTCAGTCAGATTATCATCAACATATCACAAAAAGATAATTTCTATGAGATTGAAACAATCGACTTCATGACCCAAAAAAGGCAATTATTTTTGACAGAAAAACTGGTTATCGCCGCTGGTCCCCATACCGGAAAATTACTGTCAAAAATAGCTCCTTCTTTTAGCGAGCTCATAAATCCTGTTCGCGTATTTTCTGCATTCTTCAAGATTAGCTCATCGGCTTATAAAACATTTACAGCTAAACAAAAAGAAACAATACGTTTGTCCGTCCCGTTATTTTATCAATATGGCAATATGTTCTATGCAATGATTGATAGTACTGCCGATGATGGTTCGCCAATCTTTAAAACAGGTGGTCACGCTCTATATCATAACATTGAAAGCATAGATGAATGTTGGGGAATCAAGCCGTCTGCTGAAAACATAGAGTGGTCTGGCGAAGAAATGTATCAATACTTAAAAGCGTTAAATATTCCTCTGGAAAAAAGAGATATAGAATATGTCCATGGTCACTCTTGCGTATATTCACTAACAGCATTAAAAATACCAGTGGTCACATCTGTAAAGAGTAAAATTGACAATAGTTTCATTGTAATAGGTGGAATGAATGGAGTAGGTGCCAAAGGGAGTCTTTGTTATGGCTTGATAGCCGCAAACACTTTGCTTAACAAGCAAGATGATGACCCCATGTACGTTAAGACGAAGGATGCCTTAAATAGCCATTAGCAACAAAATAACTATTGGTAATATTGAGGATTGTGTATATTGTGCACCGCGACCGATGAAATCAAATTTGAATCAGCCAAGCT
>JBLIHD010000045.1:0-9635 GCA_047636335.1 Flavobacterium sp. | reverse complement strand
CAGATGACGAACGGTGATTGCTTTGTCAATAAGGTCTTCGGCAATTTTTCTGTAAGTGGTCCATTTACCTCCGGTTATAGTGATCAGCCCGGTTTCGGAAACAATTATTTTGTGGCTTCTTGACACTTCTTTAGTGCTTTTTCCTTCTTCGTCTGGAGCCGCAAGCGGTCTTAAGCCGGCATAAACGGTCAGCACGTCTGCGCGCGTGGGTTTCTTTGCTAAGAATCTTTGAGCGGTTTCCAGGACAAAGTCGATTTCTTTTTCCAGCGCAATAGGTTCTATGCTGTGACTTTTGATTACAGTGTCTGTTGTTCCCACGACAATTTTATTATGCCAGGGTACGGCAAACAAAACTCTTCCGTCGCTTGTTTTTGGAATCATTAATGCGTGGTCGGTAGGCAGGAACGATTTGTCAAAAACGAGGTGGATTCCCTGGCTCGGAACAATGTATTTTTTATAAACGGTATCGTTCAGTTTCATTATTGAATTGGTAAAAACACCGGTTGCGTTTATGACCGCTTTTCCTTTTAAGTCAAATAATTCTCCCGTTTCCTGGTTTTTAACCTGAACACCGGTTACCTGGTCGTCGTTGTCTTTCAGCAGGTTTACAACCTTGGTATAGTTTAAAACGCAAGCGCCCTTTTCTACTGCTGTCTGGGCCAGGTTGATGGCTAAGCGCGAGTCGTCAAATTGACCGTCCTGGTAGAGAACACCGTTAACTAGTCCTTTTTGCTTAATAGTGGGAAGTAGTTCAATTATTTTTTTTTTTGAAATATATTTAGACTTTCCTAAGCTTAACTTGCCGGATAATATGTCGTAAATGGTAAGTCCTATGGTGTAAAAGTAGCCGCCCCACCAATTGTAGCTGGGGATGACGAAAGATTGATTTTTGACAAGGTGCGCGGCGTTTTTTGCCATTAAACCTCTTTCTTTAAGAGCCTCCCTGACAAGGGATATGTCGCCTTGTTCAAGGTAGCGTACACCGCCGTGAACTAATTTAGTGCTTCTGCTTGAGGTTCCTTTCGCAAAATCCACTGCTTCAACCAAAATAGTTTTATACCCTCTGCTGGCGGAATCAACCGCGGTTCCGAGGCCGCTAGCACCTCCTCCGATGACGATTACGTCCCATTCTGGGGTTTGTTTTAGTTTTGTTAATTGTTCAGATAGTTTCATTATGTGTAATATTTATTGGCTTGAGGTTTCAATATGTTTCGAATAGCAAACATAATGAAATTAAATGAAACCAAATTAAATTAAACGAAATTTAGTTATTTGTGTTATTTTTGTATTCTTAAAGATAAGGAAAATTAAATAAACAGCAATTATTATGACCATAATTAACAGAAGACAAGAGGATATACTTAAAGAATTAGACCTAAAAGGATATGTGAATGTGGTTGATTTATGTGAAGCGCATAATGTTTCCACCGTAACCATTCGAAAGGACTTGAACTTTTTAGAGAATGAAAAGCTATTGCATCGCACGCATGGCGGAGCCAGCAAGCAGCCTATTTATGCTTTTGAAAAAGATGTCAGCGATAAGGAAGCGTTGCAGGTGGGGCAGAAAAAGGAAATCGCGGAAGAAGCGTTGAAATATATAAGTAATAATGAATATATAATATTGGGATCGGGTTCTAACATCCATTATCTGTCCCGGATTATTAAGGGGTTTCAGAAATTAACGGTACTTACGCCATCGCTAAAGGTTTCTTTAGAGCTTTGTAAAGAGCCAAGTATCGAAACGATCCAGTTAGGTGGCGATATTCGAAACAGTTCGACTTCGGCTGTCGGGCCCATTGCGGAGGCGACTTTAGGCCAGTTTTCTTGTAACAAGTTGTTTTTGGGAACAGACGGTATCCATTTGGAATTTGGCTTAAGCACCTCGAATGCCCTTGAAGCGCATTTAAATAAAGCAATGATTGATGTTGCGGAGAAGGTGATTGTATTGGCGGATTCAACAAAAATGAATATTAGGGGATTTGGTAAAATTTGTAATTTAAATAAAATTGACGTTTTGATTACAGATAGCGGCATTGATAACGAAACAAAAGCCAAACTGGAAGAATTGGGGATTGACGTCGTTGTTGCCGGAAAAGGCTGATTTTTGTTCTTTAATATATGGGTTTGGGTAGTGAAAGAAGTTGTTTTTATGGGTTTTAAGGCAAGCTGTTGTTTAAGGATTTAGGGACTTTTTTTTGGATGAAAAACATTTTTAAAATTCACAAAAGCCCGATATTTAAAAAAAACTTCTACTTTTGTCCGAGAAAAATAGAGCAATGGCAAAGAATTTAGTTATAGTTGAGTCCCCTGCAAAGGCAAAAACAATCGAGAAATTTTTAGGGAGTGATTTTCAAGTGGAGTCAAGTTACGGGCATATTGCCGACTTGCCTTCCAAAGAAATTGGTGTGGATGTAGAGAATGGTTTTAAACCTAAATATGAAGTTTCATCTGATAAAAAAGCTTTAGTGACCAAATTGAAAGGTTTGGCTAAAAAAGCAGAAATGGTTTGGTTAGCAAGTGATGAGGATCGCGAGGGAGAAGCTATTTCGTGGCATTTATCAGAGGAACTTAAACTCGATAAGGCAAAAACCAAACGAATCGTTTTTCACGAAATCACAAAAAGTGCTATTTTAAAAGCAATTGATAATCCACGAGAAATTGACTATAATTTAGTGAATGCACAACAAGCAAGGCGAGTGCTTGACAGATTAGTGGGTTATGAATTGTCTCCTGTGTTATGGAGAAAAATTAAAGGAGGATTATCGGCTGGACGCGTGCAATCGGTTTCAGTTCGTTTGATTGTGGAACGGGAACGCGAAATCCAGAATTTTAACGCGGTCGCAAGCTATTCCGTTGTGGCGGAATTCACCAATGAAGCCGGGAAATCGTTCAAAGCAAAAATCCCGAAGAATTTCAACACAAAAAAAGAAGCCGAAGATTTTTTAAAGAAAAATGTCGGTTCAAACTATAAGGTTTCGGATTTAGAAACAAAACCAACCAAAAAATCACCAACGGGGCCATTTACGACTTCGACTTTACAACAAGAAGCGGCACGTAAACTGTATTTGCCTGTTGGGATTACGATGCAATTAGCGCAACGTTTATACGAAGCGGGATTGATAACTTATATGAGAACGGATAGTGTCAATCTTTCTAAAGACGCAATGGATGCTGCTCAGGCAGAAATCGTTAAATCTTATGGTAAGGAATTCTCCAAGCCGCGAACTTTTGTAAATAAAAGTAAGGGGGCACAGGAAGCCCATGAGGCGATCCGTCCTACAGACATGTCGCGCCATACGGTAAATATCGATAGAGACCAGGCGCGTTTGTACGACTTGATTTGGAAAAGAACGTTGGCTTCGCAAATGAGTGATGCTAAATTGGAAAGAACCAATGTCAAAATTGAGGCTAATAATCACGGGGAGCTATTCACTGCTTCAGGCGAAGTGCTGCTTTTTGAAGGTTTCTTGAAAGTGTATCTTGAAGGGCATGATGACGATGAAGAGGAGCAGGAAGGAATGTTGCCTGCGATGAAAGTCAACGAGAAATTACAAAATAATTACATCACCGCGACCGAGAGATATTCAAGACCTCCGGCACGCTATACTGAAGCTTCTTTGGTTAAGAAACTAGAAGAACTTGGGATTGGTCGTCCATCAACTTACGCGCCAACGATTTCTACCATTATCAACAGAAATTACGTGGAGAAAGGAAATCTTGACGGACAAGAAAGAAAATATACGCAATTGACTTTGCTGTCTGGGAAAATGGATGAGAAGGTATTGAAAGAAAATACAGGTTCCGATAAAGGGAAATTAGTTCCAACGGATATCGGGACAATCGTAACTGATTTCTTGGTGAAGAATTTCGGAAATATTCTGGATTATAATTTCACTGCAAAAGTGGAACAGGATTTTGATGAAATAGCCGAAGGAAACGTGGACTGGGCGGTAATGATGAAAGAGTTCTACGATCAATTTCACCCTATAGTGAAAGATGTGGAAGCGAATGCCGAAAGAGAAAGTGGGGAAAGAATTTTAGGAAAAGACCCTAAAACTGAGAAGCAGGTTTTGGTTCGTTTGGGAAAATTTGGTCCAGTGGCCCAAATTGGAGAAGCGGATGATGAAGAGAAGAAATTTGCCAGTTTAATGGCAGACCAAAATATTGGAACTATTACTTTGGAAGAGGCATTAGACCTTTTTCTGCTTCCGAAAGATCTAGGGGAATATAAAGGAGAAGAAGTTCAGGTCAGTAATGGTCGTTATGGACCTTACATTCGTCATGGAGCTGTTTTTGTTTCTTTGCCAAAAGGAGAAAATCCTTTGGATGTAGATTTTAAAAGAGCGCAGGAATTAATTGACGAGAAAGCAATTGCCGATGCTCCGATTACTGTTTATAAAGGAGAAGGAGTGCAGAAAGGTACGGGCCGCTTTGGTCCTTTCATCAAATGGGATGGGTTGTTTATCAATGTGAATAAGAAATATGATTTCGATAATTTATCGCAATCGGATATCGAAACATTGATCGAGGATAAATTGCAAAAGAACATTGATAAAGTTTTGCACAACTGGACAGAGGAAGGTATTTTAGTTGAAAAAGCACGTTGGGGACGTTCCGTTATTACCAAAGGCAAAATTAAAATTGAATTGAGTAAAGATGTTGATGCGACAAAACTGACATTGGAGGAAGTTCAAGAGATGATCGCCAAAAAGACACCTGCCAAAAAAACTGCCGCTAAAAAAGCACCGGCTAAGAAGGCAGTAGCCAAGAAAACAGCGGTGAAGAAACCTGCAGCAAAAAAGAAATAAAATGGAATTTGATTTTTTAAAACCCATTGATTCTGATACTTTAGAAGAGATAAAAAAGTTGTCTTCCCAGCAATTGGGCAGTAAAATCGTTTTTCATACCGATGAACAATTTCCCGATTTAAACAAGGTTAACATTGCTATTATTGGTGTTTTGGAAAATAGAGGAAATGATAGGGTAACAGCAGATGTGGATTTGGTTGCTATTCGAAAAGAGTTATATAGCATGTTTCCAGGTAATTGGGACGCCTCTATAGCAGATTTAGGGGATATTCTTTCAGGAAACTCAGCAGAGGATTCTTATTTTGCCTTGCGTAAAATTGTTTCAGATTTAATTAAGAAGAAAATTATTCCAATCGTGATTGGCGGTTCGCAGGATTTGACTTTTGCTCTTTACAGGGCGTATGACGACCTGGAGCAGATGGTAAATCTGGTCGCTATAGACAGTAAGTTTGATTTTGGAAAAGAAAATGAGGACGTTTCGGCCGCTTCTTATCTAACCAAAATTATAATTGACGAGCCGAATAATCTTTTTAATTATTGTAATATTGGGTATCAAACCTATTATAACTCGCAAGAAGAGATTGATTTAGTTGAAAAATTGTTTTTTGACGCCTATAGATTGGGGGAAATTTCCAATAATATAAGCTTGGCAGAGCCCGTATTCAGAGATGCGGACATAGTTAGTCTTGATTTGAATTCCATAAAATCCTCAGATTCAGGTAATTTTACTACATTTACCCCTAACGGATTTAATGGAAAGGAAATTTGTTCATTGGCAAGGTATGCCGGGATTAGCGATAAAGTTTCCATTTTTGGGATATTTAATCATAATGATTCAGTTCAAGAATCCGCCTTGGTGGCGCAAATCATTTGGTATTTCATAGAAGGGTTTCATTATCGTTCCAATGAATATCCTTTTGGCAGCAGAGAAAACTATATAAAATATATTGTGCCTTTAGAAGATGAAGTTTTGGTTTTTTATAAAAGTGACAAGACTGATCGATGGTGGATAGAAATACCATTTATTTCAGATGGGAGTAATAAATTAAAAAGAAATACGTTATTACCTTGTTCCTACGATGAATATTTAGGGGCGTGTAATCAGGAATTGCCTGAAAGATGGTGGAAAGCGCAGCGGAAAAACAGTATTTAACAGTTGATTTAGTGCAACTAAAAATTTTATTTCAAAAGGAATCTTTAGTGTAAAATAATTGTTTTATTAAAAAATAATAAATAGGTTTACACAACTAAAAAATAATCAAAATATAACCCGAATTTATATGAAGAAGTTCTTTGCATTTATGGCGATTTTGGCCCTGTTAACCAGTTGCGGTAGGTCTGGCGACAAAGGTGAATTAGTCGGTGTTAATGGTGGGAAATGGCATCCAGAAAAACCTTTTGGTATGACTTTAATCCCAGGTGGTGCCTATTTAATGGGTAAATCGGATGATGATGTGGCCAATATTCAAGACGCTCCCACTAAAACAGTTACCGTTCGTTCATTTTATATGGATGAAACGGAAATTACTAATAGCGAGTACCGTCAGTTTGTTGAATGGGTTAAGGATTCAACCATGAGGGTGAGATTAGCTATACTTGCTGATGAAATGGGTATAAAGGCAGGTGATGGAAAAGGGAAAGGTAAAAATTCCGGCAGTATAGGAGATTTTGCATTTAATGATTCAGATCCAGAAAAAATGACCGCTTATGACAAGTATATGTACGATAACTATTACAGTATCGGTACAGCTGACAATGAATATGCGGGTAGAAAGTTAAACAGAGATGTTAAGTTAATTAAAGACCCTAATTTGTATCCTGACGAATATTACGTTGAGGTTATGGATTCTATGTACTTACCATTGGAGGCGTCCTATAATGGCTTGCGAACTGTAGACGTAGATAAACTTAAATTTCGTTATTCTTGGTTGGATATTCAAGCCGCGGCTAAAGCTAAAGTTGGTAAAAGAAAAGATTTCATAAAAACAGAAGAAGTTAAAGTATATCCAGATACAACAGTTTGGATTAAAGATTTCGCGTATTCCTATAATGAACCTATGCATAATGATTATTTTTGGCATAAGGCATATGGAGATTACCCTGTTGTAGGCGTAAAATGGACTCAAGCAAAAGCTTTTTGTGCTTGGCGAACATTAAACAAAAACACTTTCATTAAATCAAAAAAGAAGGGGCAGGATTTGATTAACTCATTTAGACTGCCTACTGAAGCCGAGTGGGAATATTCTGCAAGGGGTGGTTTAGAGTCTGGTACATATCCATGGGGAGGACCTTACACCAAGAATGACAGAGGATGTTTCCTTGCCAATTTCAAACCCAACAGAGGGGATTATGCGGCCGACCAAGCTCTGTATACCGTAGAGGCAAAATCTTATGAGCCGAACGGATATAACCTTTATAATATGGCTGGAAATGTTTCTGAATGGACAGATTCGTCGTATGACCCAAATGCCTATGAGTATGTTTCGTCAATGAATCCAAATGTATTGGACGCTTCAAATAAACGTAAAGTCGTACGTGGAGGATCCTGGAAAGATGTTTCTTATTTCTTACAAGTAAGTACAAGGGATTTCGAATATGCAGATTCCGCAAGGAGTTTCATAGGATTCAGAACCGTTCAGGACTATATGGGAGTGCAAACAACCGGAAACGGAACAAAAATTAAAACTAGATAAAAAAATTAAAACCAGATAAAAAAAAACCCCACTAAAATTAAAATTAAAAAGTTATGGCAATACTAAGTAAAAGAGCAATGAATTTCGCATACGGAATGGGTGCTGCAGTTGTAATCGTTGGTGCTTTATTTAAAATAACGCACTTTGAACTTGGACCATTAACCGGTACGTTGATGCTTTCCGTAGGGCTATTGACTGAAGCCGGTATTTTTGCGCTTTCCGCTTTTGAACCAGTTGATGAAGAATTAAATTGGTCCTTGGTTTATCCAGAATTAGCTAACGGCAATGCTGCAGGTGTTAAAAAGCCAAAAGCAGAAAACCCTGCAGAAGCACAAGGATTGTTGTCCCAAAAACTGGATGCTATGTTGAAAGACGCTAAAATTGACGGTGAGTTAATGTCAAGTTTAGGGAATAGTATTAAGAACTTCGAATCAGCTGCGAAAAGTATTGCGCCAACTGCCGAATCGATGGCTTCAACTAAAAAATACAGTGAAGAATTAACTATGGCTGCCGCTCAAATGGAGTCTTTAAACAGCTTATATAAAATACAATTGCAAAGTGCTTCAAGAAATGCCCAAATAAACGAAGAAGTACTTGAAAATAACGTAAAGTTAAAAGAACAAATGCATTCATTGACCACAAATTTATCGTCATTGAATAATGTTTACGGCGGAATGCTTTCGGCAATGAATAATAAAGGATAATTAGTTTCGAACTATAAAAAAACAACTAATTAATTATTAGAAAATATGGCAGGAGGAAAACTTACCCCAAGGCAGAAGATGATAAATCTGATGTACTTGATTTTTATCGCAATGTTAGCAATGAATATGTCAAAAGAAGTCTTGTCTGCTTTTGGTTTAATGAATGAGAAATTTGAAAGCTCAAATACCACTTCTCAAGCGACTAATGAGCAGTTATTAATGGCTTTGGATACTAAAGCCGAAGAAGCTAAAGGTGAATTTACGATAGCAGCGGCAACTGCGCACAAAGTTAAATCAGCCACAAAAGAACTGTATGGTTTTATCTCTACTCTGAAAGCAGATGCAATTAGAGGATTCGAAGTAGATGAAGAAACAGGTAAACTCCCTTATGAGGAAATGGACAAGGGAGATAATCTAGATGATTGGTTTACCGGAGAAGGGTATTCGCCAAAAGGGGTTGAAATCATTACTAAAATCAATAAATATAAGGCGGATATGAAATCTGCTTTAGGAGAAGATAAAAAGTATGCGTCGATTTTAGCGGAAGTGGATAGAAAATTTGATTTATCTGATGTTAAAAATAAAGAAGGACTTTCTGATAAATACTTGTCTTATCATTTTAAGGGTTTTCCTGCGGTAGCATCAGTTGCAAAACTTTCTACATGGCAAAGTGATATTGAAAAAACGGAAGCTGATGTATATGGTTCTGCTTTAGGCAAGGCAGCCGTAGCAGCAGCTTCTTACAGTAATTATAAGGCTATTGTAGTGTTAGATAAAAACGCTTATTTTCAAGGTGAGCAAGTTACAGGTAAAGTAGTTTTAGGGCGTTATGACGAAAATACAAAACCAACTAATGTTACGGGTGCAAAGCTTGATCCTGCAACTGGCCAAGCAATTATATCAATGACTGCCAGTGGCGTCGGAGAGCAAAATATCGGCGGGCAATTTACGTTTATAGAAGATGGTAAGACTATTCCGTTGAAGTTTGAAGGTAAATATGTAGTTGTTCCAAAGCCAAATTCCGCGACGATTTCGGCAGATAAAATGAATGTCGTGTATAGAGGTGTTGTCAACCCAATGTCTATTTCTTTTGCAGGTATTTCTGACAAGGATGTTACAGCTTCTGCACCAGGACTGACAAAGCTTGGTAACGGAAAATATAGTATGAGTCCGGGAGGAGGAAATGAAGTTGTTATAAGTGTGTCAGGTAGAATGTCTGACGGTAAAGTTGCAACAGACAAAAAAGCGTACAGAATTAAAGGTATTCCTGGACCTACTGGCACTATCAGGGGAGAAACGGGTGTTGTAAAAGGACCTAAATCGAATCTTGAAATAGCTACAATAGGTGCCAAATTGGAAGATTTTGACTTCGAAGTTGGTTTGAATGTTGTCGGTTTCAATTTAAAAATTACTGGACAGCCTACAGTAGT
>JBLIHD010000044.1:0-9641 GCA_047636335.1 Flavobacterium sp. | reverse complement strand
CCTGATTTATCGAATATTTTTTTTCCAATGAATTGCTGCTGAAATTTTTTTGTTTCAATTTCAGCGCCAAGTCCGGGAGTTTCACTTTTGTGTCCAAAGCTGGCTCCGTAAATTGTGTTCATGTCGCCTTCAAGCGAAATGTATCCCCATATAGGACCCCATAATCCCTTTCCTCGAATAGGAACGATAAAAAAAGATTTTTTATCCTTATTGCAAATGAATAGTGGAAATAATTGTTCGTCGGCTTTACCCTTTTTAGTTTTGTCCATTTCTTTTTTTAGGTCAATATCAAATGCAGTAATAGTACCAGTTACTTCTTCCCCTTTATTATTTAAAACAATTTGTTGTGTGATGTACTGTTCGTATAATTCTTCAGTCTCTGCGGTTTTAGCATCGATAGCAACACTGGTTAAAATGTTTTTCATTTTTTCTATTCTGATATTTTTTGCCTGATACGGAGCAAGGCTAATAGCAGTTATAGATAACAGTATAGCAATGATGACCACCATCACGGAGGAAAAAAGGAATGTGGCTTTATTGCTATCTTTATCCATTTTTATTGAATTTGGCGGACCCTTTTCAATCGTCGGTTAATATTTGCTGCAACTACATAATGATCTATTAGAGGTGCCATTACATTCATAAATAAAATGGACAACATCATCCCCTCGGGATATGCAGGGTTAAAAACCCGGAAGAGAATGGCAAATAGACCTATTAAAAATCCATAAATATACTTTCCTGAATTGGTTTGTGCTGCACTCACGGGGTCGGTAGCCATAAAAATGGCGCCAAATGCAAAGCCACCTAATGTTAAATGATGGACAGGTGTTAGCTGCATTAACGTATTTAATCCAAAAAGGTTAAAAATAAGCGCCATAAGAAACCCACCTAAAAAAACCGATGACATAATGCGCCAGCTACCGATACCAGTATATAATAAAATTACCGCACCAATTAGGCACGCAATCGTGGATGTCTCGCCTATAGACCCCGGAATAGCACCAATAAAGGATTCAAACGTTCCGGGGATTTTTTCCGCAAGACCAGCAGCAGCGTTGCCCAAAGGTGTCGCCCCGCTGTACGCATCAATTACAGTCTGGCCTTTATCCGTAGTTGTGTTTATCCATACTTGGTCTCCCGACATTTTAGTTGGATAAGCAAAAAACAGGAATGCCCTGGCCGTAAGTGCTGGATTTAAAATATTCATACCTGTACCGCCAAAAACTTCTTTTCCGATTATAACCGCAAAAATCGTCGAAATGGCTACCATCCAAAGAGGCACGTCAACTGGCATGACAAGTGGGATCAGCATACCCGAAACCAAGAAACCTTCATTAATTGTATGTTTCCTTATGATTGCAAAAATAAATTCTGCCGATAGCCCAGCACCATAAGAAACAATAACCAATGGTAAAACCTTAATGGCGCCAAAAATAAAATTATCCGTTGTGGAAGCGTCTATTATTCCCAAAGCATGGTGATGCTGCAGGCCTACATTCCACATACCAAATAAAAGGCAGGGAACTAAGGAAAGTATAACCAAGATCATGGTACGTTTTAAATCTATGGCGTCACGTACGTGCGTGCCTTTACTTGCCGTGGTATGATCAGGGACAAAGAGAAAGGTTTCTATAGCGTCAAATGCCGGATAAAATTTTTCCAGTTTCCCCCCTTTTTTAAAAGTGGGTTTTATGTTCGTGAGTAATTTTCTAAGTGGCTTCAACTTCAAATATTATTAATGATAAAATTCAGTTACCTACTTGTTTATAATTAGATTAGATTTATTGTAATAAACGCAATAACAAATCAATTCTATGTACTTTTTATTTTGAATAAATAATTTTCTGTTTTAATCCAAACCAATTGCCGCTAATTAAATTCACGGCGGACAAGATCAAGTCCACTACGTATAATGTCTTGTGATTTTATTTTTGAGGTACACACAAATTCACAGAGGGCAAAATCTTCTTCCGTTACTTCATAAATCCCCAATTTTTCCATCATATCTATGTCCTCAATCAATATTGATTTTAAAAGAAGTACTGGGTAAATATCCATTGGAAAAACCTTTTCATATTGGCCAGTCATTACAAATGGACGTTCTTCGCCATGCATGTTGGTGTTCAAATCGTATTTTTTATCGGGTGTCAGCCAAGAAAAGAAAGTACGGGACATGCTGAATTTATTCAACCCCGGAGCCAGCCAGCCCATAAACTCAAATCCATGTCCTTCCGGGATAGCTGTTATTTGTGAATCGTAAAAACCTAAAAAGCCATCAGCGGAAATTTGACTTCCTGTTAAAATATTGCCGCTAATAATACGGTTTTCTTCTTTTTTTAAACCGCCGTCAGCAATGATGTTTTTTATGGAACATCCTACAATAGTTTTATAATATTTTGGTTTGTCGATCTGTGAACCAGTTAATACAATCGTTCTTGTTGCTTCAAATTTCCCTTCATTAAATAATTTCCCAATTATCAGCACGTCCTGTGGATTAATGTACCAAACGGCTTCTCCTTTGTTTACTGGGTCAATATGATGTATCTGTACTCCAATATTTCCTGCTGGGTGAGGTCCTGAAACTTTGTTGATTTGTACCCCCTTTGCATTTGAAAAAACGGCTGCAGGGGTAGGCTTGGACCGTACATTCAAATGAATTTTTCCGTTGGTAAGTTTTTTTAGAGCATCCAGACCGGTTTGAAAATCAATTTCCTTACCGGACATGATTAAATCATTATCTGGCGCCATCGGGTTGCTGTCAAATGCAGAAATAAAAATAGATTTAGGACTTTCACTTGGATTGGCTATTACACCGTAAGGGCGTTGACGGATAAATGGCCAGGCACCACAGTTCAATAAATTTTCAACAACTTCTTCCCTTGTCAAATCATTAAGATTTGGCTTAAGAAATGGAGCATATTTAATTTCTCTGTCTGCCAGTATTTTAATTTCTAAAATCACTCTTTTTGTTCCACGAAGAATTTCAACCACTTCTCCACTGACAGGGGAGCTTACTTTAATGGCCTTATTGTTTTTGTTATAAAACAAAGGAGTTCCTGCTAATACATTGTCTCCCGTTTTAACCAGTAATTTTGGAGTAAGACCAGTAAAGTCATGTGGTTTTATGGCAAATATATTAGCTATGGGCATGTCTTGAACAGACTTCACAGCTTCCCCAATCAATTTGAGATTCAATCCCCGTTTAATTTTAATATATTCACTCATACATTAATTTTTTTGCAGTGGGTAATAACGATATTTGGACGCAGATCCTCTTTTCGTAAAAAGTAAAAGCATTTTAGCCAGGGCTATTTGCTGTTTTAAATAATTAGTATCTAATCTAGTGATTTTAAGTTAAATAGCCAATTTTAATTTTGTTTTTCGTAAAACAAATGTTAAAATATGAGTAAATATTTCATATATTAGAACTAAATGTTAAAAAATAAAGCTGATTAATTCGAGTTTTGTATTTTTAAAGGAAGAATACGTTAAGCGTTTGATTTAGCTTACTTAGTTAGCATTTTCATGTTGACGATAAAAAATAAGATTGGTGCGTCTAACCGAGCGTAAAATCGTTTCTCATACTATGACCAATTTTTAAGAATTAGAATAACATTGTTTCATAGATTCGCAAACACTTTTGTTTGCCATTCAATCAGAAAAAAAAGGAAATTTACTACTATCCTAACGATGAAACTTGATTAATTCAACTCATTTTCAGAGATGCCATTGTAGGCCCAAGCATTTAAATTTGCAATAGTTGTAGTTGCAATCCCCTGCAACGCTTCATTGGTCAAAAATCCCTGATGCCCCGTAATTAATACATTGGGAAGAGAGCGAAGGATGGTATATGTTTCATTTCCAATGTTTTTATCGATGAGGTTACGGAAGAATATTTTTTTGTCACTTTCATAAGCATCTAACCCAGCCGCATCAACATTTCCATACCGTAATGCGTCAATTAGATCCTCCGTATTTACTATCTTTCCACGAGCCGTATTAATGAAAATAACCCCTTTTTTCATCACAGAGAAAACACTTTTATGGAACATATATTTTGTTTCTCTATTCAGCGGACAATGTACAGATATCACATCCGAATTTATGTAAAGTTCTTCCAGAGTCGTATAGGTAATATCTATTTGTTGCTTCAGTTCGTCACTTTCCACAGGGTCGTGTGCTAAAATTGAACAACCAAATCCGTGCATGATTTTTGCAAAGGCAGCTCCAATTTTCCCGGTTCCGACAATCCCGATTTTTTTGCCATGAAGGTCAAAACCAATCAAATGATCTAAACGGTAGTCACCCATATTCATTAGGTTTTGACCTAATACGATTTTTCTGTTTAAAGCCATAAGCAAGGCCACGGCATGCTCAGCTACGGAATAAGGGGAGTAAGCGGGCACGTTTGCCACTTTAATGCCCAATGCTCTGGCTCTTTTTAAATCGATATAGTCATAAGCAACAGAACGCAATGCAATATACCTGACCCCATAGAAATATAATTTTTCGAGTATTGCCGCAGATGCATTATCAGGGGTGAATAATGAAATCCCTTCAAAACCTTCCGCCAGTGCTACGGTGTCCTCATTGAGGGGTTGATCTGTATATACAAATTCAAGTTTTCCATGTAGCACATTTTCGATAATTGGTCTGTCAAATTCATGGCTACTGTACATTAAAATTTTCATGATGTGTTTTTTTAAATTTTCAAGTTGAATGCTGTTCGTTTATATCATACTAACTATGATGTGAATTTTCTACTGGTTAATTTTTCCTTGTAGATAGGAGCGCAGGGTTTTCAATGTAGCGGCCTTTCCATAATCTTCTTCCGGTATTTCAATTCCTAATTTTTCGTCTAATGCCACAATAAATTGCAAAGTGTCAAACGAGTCGATATTTAGCGTTTCCCGAAGGTTTTCGTCTTGTTTCAATTGCTAGGGTTCCGTTTCGGGAGCAATTCTTTTCAACAATTGAATAATGGTCTTTTTAATATCTTCTTCGTTCATAATGTATCGGTGTTTTGGAAGTGTTTGTTTAATGAACCAAGGAACCTGCTTCCGGTAAGTCCGTTCGTGGCACGGTGATCACCGGCTAGCTTAACCTGTACGACGGAATGGATGCCTAACATGCCTTTTTTCGCAAAGGCTTGTTCTGAAATTGTTCCAAAACCGATGATGGCAATCTGTGGCGGATAGATTATGCCAAAAACTGCATCGGCGCCCCTTCACCAATACTTGTCATCGTAATGGAGGATTCGCTCAGTTCAGAACTCCTCAACTTTAATACTCTTGCCCTTGGCATTATATCGTTTAGCGCTTCCATGATTTCATTGCGTTTTACCTTATCTGCTTGTTTTTTAGTAATCAACCAAAAGATGACTGTGTTCTCGATAGGTGCCTAATACATAGTCTTCCTCATTTAATGCCTGACTTACCTTCACCACAACCAACCGCTTCCTCGCCGATATACAAATGCGGGAAGCCTCTTATCTTAGCTTTGGTATATTCTTCCGCCGCTTTCTCCTCAAACCTTCTTATGAGGAACATTTGATACAAAAGGAACAATCCTTTTTTGGCATCTAGGGCTTTTGATGCTGTGGCTGATTTTGTCATATTATATTTTTGTGGGATTAAATTGCCCATCCGAAGATGGGTAACGTTATGTTTTCAACGCTTTTTTCAGAGGCCAAAGGCATAATAATAGAAAGCAGGGTCTCCCGTATATTTCCCTTCTAGCATTAGGCCCCCTTGTTGTGAATCTGCAGCTTCAGCAAATGATTTGACGGTGTCTACAGGTCTTCTGTTAACGGATGTAATCACACATCCTTCCCTTAAATCAGTATTTTTCTTCAGTTTACCATCATAGAGCTTTATGACTTTTAAGCCATTTTTGACATTGTAATTTTTTTGGTCCTGCTCATTAATCTCCACTAGTTCAACTCCCAGTTCCTTCAACAACTCTTTTGTTTCAATCATTGGTCCTTTAATGATTGCGACTGGTTTTTTTAGTGTCGCGATAAGTTCCTTTTTTTTGTTACGGTTTCTGATCAGTGAAATTTTGACTTTCTCTCCCGGACGTTTTCGCATAACTATTTCCTGTAATTTAGACGCAGTTTTCGTTTCAATGTCATCAATTCCAATTATTACGTCTTTCGCCTGCACTCCGGCTTCTTTTGCAGCCCCGTTTGCCACGACGCCGTCAACATAAACCCCGTTGGCCCGGTCAATATTTATCTCTTTAGCAAGGCTGCTGTTCAGGTCACGAATGCTTATCCCCAAAACGCCCCTTTCTACCGATCCAAATTTCATCAGATCGTTCGTGACTTTTTTTACGATTTCTACGGGAATGGCGAAAGCATAGCCTGCATAAACTCCCGTTGGGGTCGCTATAGCTGTGTTGATACCAATCAGTTTTCCTTCTAATGTCACTAAGGCGCCCCCACTATTTCCGGGATTTACGGCTGCATCCGTTTGGATAAATGACTCGATTGCCCCCTGATCTCTTAAGATGTTTATATTGCGTGCTTTGGCACTCACAATTCCGACTGTAACGGTTGATGCTAGGTTAAATGGATTTCCTACGGCAACTACCCATTCTCCGACCTCTATGTCATCACTTTCGCCAAACCTGATAAATGAAAGTTTTTTCTCGTCGATCTTAAGTAGCGCAAGGTCTGTCAGTGGATCAGCCCCTATAAGTTGGGCCGGATATGATCTCCCATCGCTTAAAGTGATATTGATTTCAGAAGCATTTTTTATCACATGATTGTTGGTGACGATATAGCCATCCGGCGTCAGAATCACTCCCGATGCGCTACCAATTAGAGGCAGAGATTGATACCTAGATGAATTTGGAGTTTCAAATTTAAACTGCCTGAAAAAAGGATCATCTCTGAAAAATTCTTTTAACGGGTCGGGTAGATTATAAAATTGGTCTTGATCGCCGTTTTCATATTGTTGCATGTGCGGTTTGAAAGTGCATTTAATGTTTACCACCCCTGGCGTAGCCACTTTAGCGGCAAATCTGAAATCGACTATTCCAGTATAGGAAATTTTGGCTGTGTTGGCTGCAGCGGTATTCTGAATAGCTTCAATATCTTCTTCGGTTTTTTTATCCTGGCTCTGACATCCCTGAAAGACCAAAATGATGATAAACAGATAAACCCCGTGATTTTTAAAATTCATTTTTTTAAATGCTATCATGATTAAAATCGGTTTTAAAAAATTATCGCTTGAATCATTTATTCAGTTGTTAAAAGCAGATAGGTTTCCTTTGGCTCTAAAATTAGATTAAGATTGTGATAATGTGGAGATATCTCCTTTTCGTAATCCAAGTTCCCGTGCTTTGAGCAGTCGTCTTAAAATTTTCCCGCTGCAGGTCTTGGGAATTCTTCCCGAAAATTTAATTTCTTGTTGCGAGACGGCGAGCCCGTTTCAGGCAAACCCCATACTATTTATGCTTATTTCCTTTTTTCAGTACTATGTAGACTTTTACCAATTGGTCAATGGTACACCCAGTTTTTCGATTACCTCCGCTTCAGGCGCCGCGAGATAACGCATGAAAGTGCTGTCGACGTCAAAAGGTCCCACCATATGTCCCGATGTTTTGATGATGTCATCTGCACGACCGACAAACCAGAAATAACCATCTGCATCCTTTTTGGTCAGATCGCAGCTGAGGTACCATTCGCCGATAAAATATTTTTCATAGCGGTACTGATCGTGCAAATAGGTACGGACTCCTTTATGTCGATGCAGATGTCTATTTATATCAGGTGTAGTAATCTTTATCATTAGGTTAAACGCTTATTTATGTTATTTAATTTTCTAATAAAAAAAAGAGGTCTTTTTTTCATAATCGACGATGATAAATAGAATTGTTTTATTGTGATTAATTAAATCCATCAGACAAAATTTTGAGTAATAAAATTGTTTATTGGGCCACAAAGCCACCATCAACAGCCATAGCGTGCCCGGTTACGAATGATGCTCCATCGGAACACATCCACACTACGGCGTCAGCGATTTCTTCAGCTTGGCCAAAACGGCCTACGGGTTCTAAATTGGTAAATTGTTCTATGGCTTCTTTGTCTTTGCCTGTAAGTCGATCAATCATTGGGGTTTGTATTACGCCTGGGCAAACGGCATTCACGCGTATTCCCAATTTGGCACATTCTAATGCGGATGTTTTTGTCAAGCCGATAACACCGTGTTTTGACGCCACATAGGCTGGTAAACCAGAAAACCCGACCAATCCCGCCACCGAGGAACAGTTGACGATTGCTCCTTTGCCCAGTTTGATCATTTCGGGGATTTCATATTTCATGCAGAGCCAAACCCCTTTCAGGTTCACCCCAATGGTTTTGTCCCAATTCTCTTCCGAACAATCTTGCACTGGAGCGGAATCGCCTTCGATTCCGGCATTGTTGAAAGCGTAATCCAATCGCCCGTAAGTCGCAATGGTTTTTTCTACCATCGCTTTCACGTCTGAGGACTTGGACACATCGCATTTGATAAATAGGGCTTCACCACCGGAATTTTTGATGAGGTCCATAGTTTCGGTGTTTTCTTTCCAATCCACTACAACGACCTTGGCTCCTTTTTTGGCGAAAGCCAGAGCGGTTGCCCTACCAATCCCGAAGGAACCGCCCGTCACGATTGCCACTTTATTTTTGAATTCAGTTTCCATAATTAATTTGTTTCAAATGATTTATAGCCGTACCATATTTTTCTTTTCTGCTTCCAATATGTTTTCAATCCCTTTTATCATAGCGTCTGGATTAAAGGAAATACTGTTGATTCCTTCTTCCACTAAAAATTGAGCGAACTCGGGAATGTCACTCGGTGCCTGCCCGCATAATCCAACTTTTATTTTGTTTCGTTTGGCGGCACTTATGGTTTTCCGGATTAGGCTTTTTACGGCTGGGTTCTGTTCGCTAAACAGATAGCTTACCAATTCGGAATCGCGATCCAGACCAAGGGTAAGTTGCGTCAGATCATTGGAACCAATTGAAAAGCCGTCAAAAAGTTGGGCGAATTCGTCGGCAAGTATCACATTACTCGGAATCTCAATCATTACATATATTTCGAGCTCATTTTCGCCTTGAATCAGCCCGTTTTTCGTCATTTCTGCGATTACCTTTTGTCCTTCGTCTACAGTTCTGCAAAACGGAATCATCAGCTTTACATTTTGAAGCCCCATGTCGTTGCGTACTTTTTTCATGGCCTCACACTCCAATGCGAATCCTTTTCTGTAAAAATCACTGTAATAACGGGAAGCGCCGCGAAAACCGATCATCGGGTTTTCCTCATCGGGTTCGAAATATTTCCCCCCGATGAGATTGGCATACTCATTACTTTTAAAATCACTCATGCGCACAATGACATCCTTTGGGTAAAAAGCGGCTGCCACAATCGATACGGCTTCCGCCAATTTGTCGATGAAATAAACCTTGCCATCTTTATGGTGTTTGGTTAAATTACTTATTTCTGCCGCTACGTCCGCGTCCGTTATTTTCTCCGGCTCACACAAAGCCAGCGGATGGATCTTTATGCTATTTGAAATGGCAAATTCCATTCGCATTAAACCAACGCCTTTGTTGGGGTAATAACTCAATTCGAAGGCTCTGTCTGGGT
>JBLIHD010000043.1:0-9681 GCA_047636335.1 Flavobacterium sp. | reverse complement strand
TTTGACCCTGTGCTTTTTTTTATATGTCATCAAATCGAAGTACTCTATCAATTCTGGATTCATACCGAATATATTAGAAAACTGCCTGCTCCAATTGAATACATTTTTGTTACACCGTCTCATCACAGGGTTCATCATTCCACAAATGAGAAATATCTGGATAAGAACTTTGGGTCAACATTCATTATTTGGGACAGAATGTTTGGCACTTTTGAAGCAGAGGAAGAGCAAACCCTTTATGGCATTACCACACCAGTTAACTCCTATAACCCCGTTACTCTAAATTTTCACGAATGGAAGGACATGTCTACCGATGTGATCAAAAGTAGGTCATTAAAAGAAGCATATGCAATGATGTTTACAAGCCCTTCTAAATTAGAAGCTGTTAAGACTAAATTCAATTCTATTCGTTTAAAGGAAAATGAGCCGTTAGTCAACGATGACATTTTAAAAAAACAGAAAACTGCTACCCGGTAACGCATATAATTTATTGTTACTTCCAGTCCGTTTAATAAAAACCGAATAGACCGCGATAGTTATCGCGGTCTATTCGGTTTTTATTTGCTAAATTCGTTTATTGTAACACGCAACAAACCACATACAAACTCGTTCGCAGTCATAAAAGACGAAGAGCTGTATACTTAAATTTAAGCAATGAAAGCACTATTAATCGTACTTGGAGTAATCCTACTGGCCTTTATTATCGTACAACTTTATGCCATAAACGGACAAAGAAATATTGAAACCTATCCTTATGTAGTCAATAAAAAATATGAAGCGTTTGAAATACGCAGCTACGAAGCCACTTTGTTTACTTCAGTCCAACTAACAGGTAATAAATATAAAGATGCCTCGAGTAAAGGGTTCTCCATTTTGGCAGGATACATTTTTGGCGGAAATGAAAAGAATGAAAAAATAGCGATGACTTCGCCAGTAGCAATGTCTCTGGAAGACTCTATGACTATGATGTTTATGGTTCCAAAGAAATTTAAAAAAGAAACGCTTCCCCAGCCTGACCAATCACAGATCAAATTTCGCGAAGAACCTGCAAAAACTGTTGCCGCCATCACATTTGGCGGTTGGGCCAATGATGAAAAAATAGAAAAGTACAAACAGCAATTAAAATCAGCTTTAGATTCCGAAGGAATAATTTATACAAACCGGTTTTACTTTTTAGGATACAATGCCCCTTTTGAATTTTTTAATCGTAAAAACGAGGTTATTGTCGAGTTGGAATCTGAGGTTGTTGACACCATAGAATAAGCAAGAACAGCTTTTTTTTAAAACCGATCTATCTTTGAAGAAGTATCAATAATAGTATTGATGTCGTTAAATAATACCAAACATACTATTATGAAATAAAAAAGGAGCCACATTTCATTAATGCGGCTCCTTTTAAATATTAATTCAAAGTTTAAAACTTCGAGATTATTCCATCCAGGAATCAACCAATGCTTTATTAGCTTCATACCATTCTGTTGCTCCTGCTTCTTCTCCCTTGTCTGCAATGGCAGCCATCACTTCGTACAACTGTCCTTCTTCAAGGTTAAAGTTTTTGAAAAAAGTGGCAGCCCCAGGTTGGTCCTCAGTAAATCCTCTTCGAGAAATAATTGTACAGGCATCTTTTGGGTAAACTCCTTTAGGATCTTTCAAGTATTTCAAGTCGTGTTGAAACCATTTGAAATGAGGTTTCCAACCTGTTACTACAATCCACTCTTTATCCCTGATTGCTTTCTCAAGACTAGCCACCATTGCAGGTCCACTTGACGTAACTTGATCATAGTCTAGATTGTATACATCTATTGCCTTAATCGTGTTACGATGAAGACCAGCACCGCCACCAATACCAATAATTTCACCCTTAAATTTATCTTTATTGGCGTTTAACTCTTCTATAGAGTTAATCGAAACATAGGTAGGAACAACCAAACCAGTTGTACCCTCGCTAAACGCCTCTCCTATTACTTCCAGGTTTTCGCCATACTCAGCCCAGTAATCTTTGTGCGAATTAGGAAGCCATGCATCAAGAAACACATCCCCTTTTGAGTCGTCTTTTGACAATTCACCAAATATCATCCCTGGTGCCAGATTGGTAAGTGTCACGTCATAATCATTTGCTTCCAGTGCCGCTTTTGCCAAATAAGTGACCGCAATCCCGTTAGACCAATTGGCATAAAAAATGCTAACTTCCTTTTTATTTTCGCCTTCTTCCTTTTTCTTATCACTGTCCTTGCATGAACTAACTGAGACAGTTAATAGCACAACTCCAAGTAAGATTCCTAACTTTCTTAATTTCAACATAATTATATTTATTTATTATTCCCGTTATTATTATTTTTTACCGGTAACCTGTGTGATTCCCTCTGGTTCTCGTTTGCAACGAGGAGCAGCTTACTTTTAAAAAATAGAGTAGAGCGTTTGCAACGCGGTGTATGAAAAAAAAGACATTCTTGATGAGATTCCTCGACGATTTCTCCTAAGGCTACAATTACAAACATGATGAGTTCCCATCATCAACTAGTAACCAAACATCCATACATAAATTGTATAAATCAATAATGCTTTATTCTATGGGTGCCTTCCAAGCCTTGGAATGGAGAATTATTGACCCTCGCTCCATCGACAAAACTTATTTCGGTAGCCAGCACTTTAAAGTAAGCCTCTTATGATTTACAGTTCAAGTATTGTCTAAATAATATTGATGAATACTACCAACATACTGTTGTGAAATAAAAAAGGAGCCACATTTCAGTAATGCGGCTCCTTTTAGATATTAATTCAAAGTTTTAAACTTCGGGATTACTTCATCCAAGAATCAACCAATACTTTATTGGCTTCATACCATTCTGTTGCTCCAGCTTGTTCTCCCTTGTCTTTGATGACTGTCATTAATTCTGCTAATTGTCCTTCTTCAAGATTAAAGTTTTTGAAAAAAGTAGCAGCCTCAGGTTGGTCTTCTTCAAATCCTCTTCGAGAAATAATTGTACAGGCATCTTTTGGGTAAACTCCTTTAGGATCTTTCAAGTATTTCAAGTCGTTTTGAGACCATTTGAAATGTGGTTTCCAACCCGTTACTACAATCCACTCTTTATCTCTGATTGCTTTCTCAAGACTAGCCACCATTGCAGGTCCGCTTGATGTAATTTGCTCGAAGTCAAGGCCATATTGGTCTATTGCTTTAACCGTGTTGGCATGAATACCTGCACCACCACCAATACCAATAATTTCGCTATTAAATTTATCTTTATTAGCGTTTAACTCTTCAATAGAGTTAATAGTAACATACGCAGGAACAACCAAACCTGTTGTACCCTCGCTAAACGCTTCACCTAATACTACCAAGTTTTCACCATAGTCCGCCCAGTAATCTTTGTGCGTGTTCGGAAGCCATGCGTCAAGAAACACATCCCCTTTTGAGTCGTCTTTTGACAATTCACCATAGATTAATCCCGGTGCCAAGTTGGTAAGTGTCACATCATAACCATCAGATTCTAGCGCTACTTTTGCCAAATAAGTGAATGCAACTCCTTCAGACCAATTGGGATAAAAGATGCTCACTTCTTTTTTATTTTCGCTTTTTTCTTCTTTCTTGTCACTGTCCTTGCATGAACTAACTGAAGCAGTTAATAGTACAACTCCTAGTAACATTCCTAACTTTCTCAATTTCATCATAATTATATTTATTTATTAGTATTCTTATTATTATTCTTCTTCATATTATTTTTTTGCGATAGCTTGTGTAGTTCTGTCTAAAATTATGGCCAATATCACAATGCCCAATCCGGATTCAAAACCTTTTGCAATGTCGTTCTGTTGAATTCCCTGGTATACGATACTTCCCAGCCCTTTGGCTCCTACCATTGAAGCGATAACCACCATTGATAGAGCCAATAATATTACTTGATTAATTCCTGCCAAAATAGTTGATTTTGCCAAAGGCAACTGAATTTTAAATAAAATTTGTCTTTCGGTTGCACCAAAAGCACGTCCCGCTTCGATCACATCCTCCGCGACGTTTCTAATTCCCAGACTAGTCAAACGCACTGCCGGTGGGAGCGAAAAAATCACGGTAGCAACAACTCCGGGAGTGTTTCCTACACTAAAAAAGAAAATAGCCGGAATCAGATAAACAAAAGCTGGCATGGTTTGCATCAAATCAAGTATGGGCCTGATAATCACATCAGCTGTTTTGCTTCGGGCAGCCACGATTCCCAACGGAACACCAAAAACTAGGGCAATCAGGGTTGAAACAACAACCAAAGTGGTTGTTTGTATGGATTCTTCCCAGTAGCCCATCGCGTAAATCAACAAAAGTCCAAAAACGGCAAATACTGCCAATCCGGCTCCTTTTTTAAATCCTTCCATCTTAAGGGCACCTTTCCCAGCATTGGCATAATAAGCCCCTAAGGCTATTAATGCAATAATGATATAGAAGGGAATGGACAGCAAAACTTCATTCATACTGTCAACCGTCCATGAGATAACTCCATCAATAGCTCCCCAGAGTCCTGAAAAGTTATTTTCCAGCTTACTAATTGCGATTTCTATATATTTACCAAGATCAATTATTTTTTCCATATTACATTTCGTTTGCACGTTCTTTTAGTTCACTTATTTCTTTTTCTTCAAATCGCGTAGCTTCAATAATCAACGAAGTTTGAGATATCAGACCAAGTAATTTCCCGGTTTCTTCCTCTATAACAGCCAGAGGGTATTTAGTCCCTGCAATCAGGGGTAACATATCTTCTACGGAATAACTTTTATATACACTAGGTACATTTGTCTTCAGCGCTTTCTCAATAGACGTTTCTTTTTCTTTTTCTAATTCCAAGAGGTCTTGCAACCAGATATAACCAAGAAATCTTTTCTTTTCATCTTCCACAGGAAGGATGTCAACTCCACTTTCACTCATTTTCCTGATGGCTCCTTTGGGTCCATCTTTTGGCATTTGAACCAGCGTCATCTTTTTAAACATCAGAGATTCGGCTGTAATAATACTTTTCCGATCCACTTTATTAACAAAAGCTTCCACATACGGCGTTGCAGGGCCTGTTAGAATATCTTCTGCTGTTCCAATTTGTTCTACAACACCATCTTTCATAATCGCAATACGGTCACCAATTTTCATCGCTTCGTCCAAATCATGAGTAATGAATACGATTGTTTTGTGCAACTTGCTTTGTATGGCAAGCAACTCGTCCTGCATATCCGATTTAATTAGTGGGTCCAGTGCAGAAAATGCTTCATCCATTAGCAAAACTCCAGGATCGTTTGCTAGGGCACGCGCCAGACCTACCCGTTGTTGCATACCTCCTGACATTTCTGCTGGATATTGAGATTCATATCCTTTTAACCCCACTGTTTCAAGTGCCTGTAGCGCTTTTTCTTCCCGTTCTTGCTTTCCTTCTCCTCTAATCTCTAGTCCAAAAGCGGCATTCTCGAGAATTGTTCTGTGAGGCAGCAGACCAAACTTTTGAAATACCATGCTCATCTCAGTACGTCTGGTTTCCAATAGTTCTTTATTTGTCTCGCGGGTAATATCATGGTCATCGAAAAAAACTCTGCCGGAGGTCGGTTCATTAAGTCGGTTCAAACATCGGATTAAAGTAGATTTCCCACTACCGGACAAGCCCATAATAACAAAAATCTCTCCTTCCTTAATTTTAAAGCTAACTTTATTGACACCAACAGTACATTTTGTTTTCTTCAGAATTTCTTCCTTTGAAATACCTTTCTGAAGTAGAGCAAGAGCCTCCTGTTTCCGTTTTCCGAAAATCAGCGTTAAGTCCTCAACCTTGATTTTTATTTTTCTTTTATCTTCCATAATATCTCTTTTTTCTTAGTAGAAGTAGTGACGGATATTAATATTGAAGCGCATCTCGCAATCAGCATAAGCGAATCCGTTAGTTAAGGTATTTCCTTTAAAACAGATCCTAACCAGGGTTGGTTTTTTTCCTTGCGCTGCACCTATGTAGGTCTAAACATTTCCTACATTAATTAATATCCATTTAACATTCATGAAAAAGTATTCTAAGCTATCATTTGATTTCTGAAAACCAAATTTTGAGCCGCCAAACCCTTTCGTTATTTTGTTCGTGAATTTTATTTTTAATGGGCGGCAAAAGTACAAATAAATGTAGCGTTAACCAAACTTATGCCCATAAATAGGACATTAGTTAGCGTTACATGTCCCTCAAATGTCTCAATAATCAAGATTTAAACTATGTAAATACTTGATTTGCCCCATCTGATTATGGAAGGCAACGAAGACCAACTTTCTTCTGAGAACAGCGTATAGCGTTTGCAAAGCGACTTATAAAAAAAAGGGGATTTTGACAAAAGTACTTAACCGGTTCACTTTCGCTAGCAGTTTCCTTTTTCAGGACAGAAATACCGTACGAAATATCTTATATTTACCCACTGAACGAAGTTATTTGAATAAAAATAATCGAACCGACAGCGGCAGATTGGCACATTCAGTTTTTAGTGAATTTCCCGTTTTTATTCGTATTTTCGTATAGTCGCAATTGCTCGTTTTCATAACTTGCACAATAATTTATGGTGTAGGAACCATTATGGCAAAATAAACTGGAAACTTAAAAAACATTATGGAAAAATATTTGCGTCAATTGATTTCAATAGTATTTGAAGATCAAAAAGAAATCTTTACCGGTTTTCTAATTGACTGGACTGAAGATTGGATATTGCTAAAAAATAATCCAGTTGATTTTATAATTGATGGCTACACGATTTTGAAAAATAAAAATGTCAAGTCAATTATTCAAGATGAAGATTATGAGTTTACCGAAAGAGTAATTAAGCTTAAAGGTTTAAAAACTAGCGCTGAAGAAATAATTCCACTTAATGACTTGCCTTCAATTATAAATTTCCTGGCAATTAAGCACGAGATTTTCCAAATTGCAAAAAAATCCGATAAAGCGGTTTATCTTGGTAAACTTATTGAACTAAACGAAGAAGAACTGATAATAGATTTTTTGGGAACAGAAGGGAAATTTGAAGGGGAAATGAGTTTTAAGCTAAACAAAATAAGAGTTATAGAATTTGACACCGATTATATTAACTCATTGAAATTAATTATCGATGAGGAAAGTAAAAAGTAAATGGTTGCCACTAACGGCCGTTTTGATAGCCATTTACTAATTTGGTCAAATTACCGTTTTAATTCGCATTTTCATTTAAACCAAAATACTCAATTTAATACGTTACAAAAAAGGCTAGAGCCTCTTAAAATACTGCGATAATTTTAAAAAATTAATTAGATAGCAAAACTGACTTAGTACATAGCACGGGAAAAATAATCATTTTTTTGATGAATCATTTTTCTATTTTCCTTTTCACTGTCAAAATCAAAAAAAAGACTTTCGAATCAAATGTTTGCCTTATTTCATCTCATTACGGCATTTAAGAACACAACAAACCGGACACCTACAGAATAGAAAAAATCGACTTTATTCAATTAAAAAAAAATAGAGTTTAAGGAAACCTGCAAAACCGACTATCAACAAAGACGAAGCGTCAATTGAAGTCTTTACCGCCGGCGTTATACTTTTCTAGAGGCACGAAAATTGATACAAGGAAGATGCCTTTAAAGTGATTAAAAAGTGTAAAAAAAGAAATCGCGGATGCTCCCGCTGTCGATAGGGAGACAGCCAATAGAATGAAAAGCAATAAAACCGCTAAATTATTTCTAACTTGCAAAAGAAGAACAATTAAAACGCAAATAAAACTAAAATCTGACTTTTACAGTCCATTCCACTGACAGCAAAGCAACTCAATGGAAGAAACAAACTTATAGAATCAGGAAAATCAAAACAAAAATAGACAAAGTATTTCCTTTAAAAAACACATTAAACGCCACGCTTTATGTAAAATAAGTACGAACAATAGGATATTATACCATTAAAATCAGATAAACAATGAGCAGAGGATTTGTTAATGAAGATGATCAGGAAGAAATTCCCATTGTGCCGCCAAGAGCCGACTTACCTGCAGCCGTAACCAATTACGTCACGCAAGTGGGTATGAATGAACTTCTGGACGAAAAACAGATGCTCATTGATGAGAGAGAGCATCTGGACGTTACAAACGAAAAAGAAAGACGAATCGCTTCGAATTACATCAGCGCAAAATTACAATTGCTGAACGACCGGATCGTTACTGCAAAAATAGTAGCTTTAATTAAGCAACCAATAAATGAAGTCCGGTTTGGAACCTCCATAACCCTTAAAATTGGAGATGAGACAAAGCTTCAACGCTATCAGATTGTAGGTGTTGATGAAGCTGATATTTCGAAAGGAAAAATTTCATTCATTTCTCCAATTGCCATAATTTTACTAGACAAGAAAGTGGGAGAGAAAGCCGTCTTAAAATTGGCAAAAGCAGACAGAGTTTTCGAAATTATGGAAATCACCTATTGAGAATTGTAAAATAGGCGGAGTAGAATGTCTCAAGTATTGCGAATACCTTCTAGAAGAAAAATCAACGAAGCGCAAACTGAGAAAGCCGGCAGGGAACAACTTATATAAAAAATAGCAGAAAAGAGCCAAACTCAAAGTTTGGTTATTTTCCTCTATCTTTGTTTTCAAACCAGAAAGAGGAACGATAAAATCTGCTGCTTTTTATACACAAAGCGTTAGCTGTCATCGCATAAAAAAACATATGGGTCCAAAAATATTAAACTTTTTAGGTAAGCAGTTTGCCCGGTTTTTAAATAAACCCTCCTCACATTATACCAGTACCTCTGTTTTTACGCCTGCCCAACTTAGAGCCGTACTGAAACCCGGGGATGTAGTTTTAGTGGAGGGCAATTTAAGGATAAGTAGTGCAATAAAGTATTTAACACAATCTACCTGGTCGCACGCAGCTATTTATATTGGCAACCAAACCTCAGCCCAAGAGACCGATGACACTCCGGTTCTTATCGAAGCTGACTTAGAAAAAGGCGTAATCTCCGTACCGCTCGCTAAGTACAGTACATATAACACACGCATTTGTCGCCCAGTAAGACTGACGCAGGAGGACTGCCAGAAAGTAGTCCAGTATTCAACTTCACGGATTGGAAATTCCTATGATTTGAAAAATGTTTTAGACCTTTCCCGCTATTTATTTCCAACTCCCCCGGTTCCCTTAAAAATGAGAAGACGTCTTTTAGCTTTTGGCAGCAGTGAGCCAACCAAAGCTATTTGTTCAACTCTGATTGCGCAGGCGTTTCAATCTGTACTCTACCCTATTCTGCCAATCATCACTCATGAAGAAGGGCAGCTTTCATATGGGCAGGAAATACTTCACATTAGGCATCATAGCTTATTTGTACCTCGAGATTTTGATTTGTCTCCTTACTTTGAGATTATTAAACCAACACTTAATATGAGCTTTAACTATAAAACACTTCAGTGGGATGATACTGAAAATTTATTGTAAGGGGTTTTCTAAATAAGGATTCTTGAATTAAGAAATCCATTATACATCCAAAAACTACAGTAGAAAAAACGAATCTCTAAAGAGCGTAATTCACGATTGGGTCTTTAGTGGAAGTATCACAGTCAACCAAGCTGGAAACACTTTGTTTCAAAACTTATGAACTTTTGATTCCTCATAACTAACGCTACAACTTCCAAAGGAACTGGGCCTGCAGCCGGGCAGCCATAAGCGATTAATTCC
>JBLIHD010000042.1:0-9745 GCA_047636335.1 Flavobacterium sp. | reverse complement strand
GACCTGCAATAAATCCCTCTTTATAATTTATTAAGGCTCCTTTAACAGGAGATGCCAGAATTAGCGAGATAGTAGTGTAACTAAGGTACGTAGTTAGGTGTTTAATTAACGATTTAAAGCATTGTAATTCAGTATATTGTGTAATTATTTAAAAAATAGATGTATCTTTAATTGGGAAAAATTTGCAACAATTTAATATATTTAGGAGATGAAAAATTTAAATATTGTTTGGGTGATAGTGATGGTGTGTTTAGTAAACATGTCGCCTGTATTAGGGCAATCGAAAGCCAAAAAGAACAAAATTATCGCTGATTGCCATACGGCGAAGGCGGAGTTCATTCAAAATGATGCTCTTATGCAAGGGCTTTTTGAAAATGCGTACGGCTATGTCATTTTTCCAAATGTAGGTAAAGGGGGACTTGGAATCGGCGCGGCAGCTGGTAATGGGGCTGTCTATGAGCGTGGCAATATCGTCGGTATGGCAAAACTGTCGCAACTGAGCATAGGGTTCCAGGCGGGTGGGCAAGCCTATAGCGAGGTCATATTCTTTGAATCACCAAAGGAGCTGGATCGTTTCAAAGACAGCCGCTTCGAGTTTGCGGCCCAGGCTTCGGCCGTGGCGGTAACAGAGGGCGCCTCAGGGAACGTAAAATATGCGGATGGCGTGATGGTGTTCACTATGCTTAAAGGCGGGCTCATGTATGAGGCATCGATTGGCGGACAGAAGTTTAAGTTTAATAATTTGTAGAACACTTATTTTATATCTTAAATAAATGACATTGGGCCGGCGCTATCGTAGAATCGTACATTATCCAAATTGTAAATCAAGTCATAAAAAAAGCTACAGACTTATGTGAAGTCAATAGCTTTTTTTATCTGTAATAGTTTCGGGGTATAAAATTGGTCTTTGCTATTAAAACAAAGAATTCAGTGAACCTAAACTAAAAAAGCATCTAGTTTTTGTTCAGTAAAACATCGTTGTGTACCGCCACTGCGCGCCATGTCATACTTATGCCGCCTTTGCCAGTATGCACAGCTTAACAAGCCTTTTTGATCGAGGCCACAGCGGCAAAACTATCCCAGTTTTCCCAGTTCATCACACCGCCAAAAGAGATGCTGGAATCGCTGTTTATGGTTTGCTGTAAAGGTATGTTTGTTGTTTCTCCGTTTAGGGCTACATCGATATAACAAGTTTTTTCTCCTGAAACTTTAAACTCGCCAGAAATAAGCTCCGTGTTTTTCATTACTCCAAAGAAGAATTTCAAAATCTTGGGGGCTCTAGTTCCTGTAGTGTCGTTAGGGAATAAACTGCTTACCGGAATTGTGAATTTGGTGCCATCCAAAGCTTCAAATGTCGTTTTACCTTCTTGCGTATCCGTCAATATTATTTCTTTAAATATACCGCTAACGGTCGCTTTAGCAGTTGTTTTGCATGCAGTGAAACTTACTTTTGTGGAATCATCGAGGTCGTTATATGTACTGTCAGTTGTCTGGGTTGTTGTAGTATTTTCGTCAGTATCTTTTTTATAATATTTACAGCCGACAGCAGTAATCAGAATTATTCCGAAAGGAATCAGTTTTTAGTTTTTCATATGTATTATACTTTTTTAAGTCTTTGATGTAAAATTAGACATAATTGGATGTATGGATGGAAGAGTTATAACAGACTAATGGCTTGTTCGTTAATGTTGAATCGTACAAAACAGAATGCTAACTGCTGTTAATTTCAATAATGGTTTATGATTTTGCTAATTGATGAAATTATAATACTTTGAAAGCATTAAGTATCTATATAGTTAAGCTACATTTCTTAATAGGAATTTGATAACCCCATTGTTGTGATTCAGAAAGAGGAGGATTCTATCTATAGCAAACCAAGGAAGCAATATGTTTAAAAAGATCATTTATATATAATTTTGTTCATGATTGAAGCTCTCTCGCTAGTATTTTTTTTTGACTATATTCTCTGCCGTTAATTGCTGTATACAATGGAAAACTAGAGGTTATGCGGGACATAAAGAATCTGCATTAGAATTGAAAAATAATAACTAATTAGAAGAAATAAGCAAGTTGTGGTCATCATAATTATATTTAAAAGACCTAATTGCATCAATTAATTTATCTAGTAAATTTTTTTAATAAGAAACAAACCACAGAAAAGCTTAATAAATAGATTTTATTTTTAAAAATTAAGATTTAAAGTAAATATTTCGCAATAAACATTGTATGTTTATTGCTCAAACATTAATTAAGTGAAGAAGAAAACTTTTGATATAAACGGAAAACCAGTCCGAAGGATTGGAACTATTAGAGACATTTATAAAAATAAAATTGCTAAAAAAAACCTTAATAAAGAAAGAAGCTTTGTAAATAACATTCTTGAAAATATGAATGATGCTTTTATTTCACTTGATAAAACAGGGCATTATACTTATGTAAATTCGAAAGCTGGAGAGTATATAGGAAAAAATCCAACGGAAATAATTGGGAAAAGTATTTGGGAGGTATTTCCTTATGTTGTAGGTACACTCTTTCAATTGAATTTTGAAAAAGTAATAAATAAAAAGGTTTTTATTCAAGGCGAAGAGTATTACCCACCCTTTGATAAATGGTTCCTATATAGTATGTACCCAACTGAAAATGGAATCGCCATGTTTTTTGTAGATATTACTGATCGTAAAAAACTGGAATTTGAATTAATAAACGCTAAAGAAAAAGCCGAGGAAAGTGATCGATTGAAGTCAGCTTTTCTTGCTAATATGAGTCATGAATTCAGGACTCCCATGAACGGTATACTGGGATTTTCATCCTTGTTGAGTGAGCCTGGATTAAGCAATGAAGAACAGCAGGAATACATTAAACTAATTCAAATTAGTGGAGCGCGTATGCTTAACTTGATTTCAGAAATTATAGATATATCAAAAATTGAATCCGGAATGATGGAAGTTAATCTGGAAGAAGTCAATATTAATGAAAAAGTGGATTACGTTTTTGATCTTTTAAAATTGGATGCCGAAGAAAAATCAATACAATTATCGTATAATAGTAAGCTGTTCGCGGATCTGTATTTAGTGACAGACCATGAAAAACTGTATGCAATCCTGACAAACTTAGTTAAAAACGCCATTAAATACACGAATAAAGGCACAATAGATTTTGGATATACAGTTAAAAATGAAGCTGTCGAATTTTTTGTGAAAGATACTGGTATAGGAATTCCAATGGAGCAACAATCTGCTGTTTTTGAAAGGTTTATACAGGTCGATATTGCAAACATACAGGCACGTCAAGGTGCGGGTTTAGGGTTAGCTATCTCAAAAGCTTTTGTTCAATTATTGGGTGGTAAAATTTGGCTTGAAAGCCAGGAAGGGATAGGAAGCACTTTTTATTTTTCGTTACCGCTTGACACAAAAAATAAAGGAAAGAAGTCACAAATAAATAGAATTCAAAAACGAGAAAAGGAAAAAGTACCTCAAATAAATACAAAATTAAAAATGCTGATTGCCGATGATGACATTATTTCAAGAAAGTTAATCTTAAAGTCAGTAAATGAATTTGGAAAAGAAATAATCGAAGCAAAAACTGGGCGTGAAGCAATTGAAAAATTCAAAGATAATACAGATATTGATTTAATATTAATCGATGTTCAAATGCCCGACATGAACGGTTATGAAGCAACCAAAGAGATCAGGAAATTAAACACCAATGTAATTATCATAACACAGTCTGCTTTTGGACTTAATGGAGACAGGGAAAAAGCGTTGTCGGCAGGATCTAATGATTATATTACAAAGCCTATAGATAAAACCGAATTGGTAATTATGCTCAACAAGTATTTCACATAGTATAAATGATAGAAAAAGCCAATCTATCAAATATGGGTTGGCTTTGTTCCACAAGTATAGTTTTTATATTACATATCAAACATAACGATTTTACTTACAACAAACGAATCATATTTTGAAATAAAAAGGAAAGTCAGTCCATATAAAAAAACCGACTGAAAATCACTTTTCAGTCGGTTTGTATGTTAATAGGAACTTTAAGCATTACCCCAAAAAAGATTTGAATTCCTCGTAGGGTTTTATTTTTGTGCTCACTTTCTTTTTCCTCATCACGCTTTCCATTTGAGAGGGGATAGGCCGTTTTACGTTTAAAATTATATGGCGCGGATTTGCAATCCGTGCCCACTCCAATTGTCCATTCCAACAGAAATTGAAATAATTTATGTTTTAATTAGTTCTTTCTCTTTTAATGTGGGCTGCTTTGCGTGCACGTATTGCAAATCCATGCCACCGGGTTCAATCGAAAATGATAAAGCGTATCCTATAAAGTATTGTTTATGGTAATAGCACAGTATCCACTACATGAATAATTCCGTTTGAAGCAGAGATGTTTGGGGATGTTATTTCTATCTTATCATCTGGATTGCCTACCGTAGTAATCATTCCATTAGTATCTACTGAGAAAGTAGAGCCGAGCAGGGTTGTTATTGTTCGTGAACCATTTTTAGGAACTACGCTATTGGCGGCCCGACGTCCTTCGACAACATGATATTTTAATATATTCAATACCAATGTTGCATCTACCTTGGTAATCTCAGTAACGCCCAAAGCAGCATATAGGTTTTTAAATGCATCATCTGTCGGAGCAAACACCGTATATTGATCTTTTCCATTTAAGAAAAGGTCTACCAGACCAGCGTCTAATTCCTTATCTACATGTTGCAGAGCGGCTACAAGTTCATTGAATTCTGCATCTATAGCAATTTTTGCAATCGGATCGTCACCTTTTTTAGGGGTACTATTTTCCGATTTAGATGTTAATCCAGCGGCAGTTGCAGTGGAATTAGCAGCATCCATTCCTTGAATTTCCTGATTATCACAAGAAATGATGACCATCGACATAGCAGCAATCAAAATGAATGCTTTTAAGGTTCCGAATAATTTAAAAGTGTTAGTTTTCATGGTTGTTTTTTTTACAATTAATAAAATCGATTATTTTTTTAAACGTTTATAGCATAAAATTAAACCAATGAAACTAACCATGAAATTAATTAACTATGATTTAACAAATAATTGATTATCAAACTGTTACATAAATAATACGTAATGTTTTATTAAAAAAATTACTGAATTTTTGTAACTCTATACAAGCTCATTTCATAAAAAATATGGTTTTACAGTCCAAGTAGTTATTCTTAAACTCTACAAATAAATCGATGTACCCATAGAAGTATTCAAGGTCATACGCTTTTCAAGGAAACCGTTTGTTTCAGTACCGAGCGCGCATCTACTAAAGCGTTGTCATGGTGCCATAAAGTACTCGCTTCATGGTCACTGGAATAATGGTAAAGCTTTTGAGACCAGTAGGATCCCTTTTGCGTGTAGTTAGGGGTGAACCACGTATAGGGGTTTCCGTCGCTTGCAGATTCGGTATGTCCTTCATGCAAGTGTTTCACTAGTGGAACTCCGCTATAGGGACAATTTTCTGGCATTGCCCAATGAATCGACGTGTCAACGGGTAGCAAGTGGGGAAGAGCGTCGTTGCCGTCCATTAATTCATTTTTCCATTTTACCGTGATGGGGATATTGCGTCTTGCTTCAAAGCTGGGGCTGGGATAACGGCCGTTATAGCCCCACCTTGTTAACATTGGATTGCCAAAATTATCTTTTAAACTCAAATCCTGCGTAAACTGGGTCATGCTTATCTCGTAATGGGTTCCATTAGGATTCGTGGGCTCAATTACCGATGGAATAGGCAAGGGATTACCGAATTTTTGTTGCGTGGAAGGATCTAGTAAAAACTGACCTTGGGTGTCTATGATTGCAACCGCCAAAACCCCTATGATTAGCACAAGCAATATTCCTTTTTTGTATTTTTTTGCCATGATGCTTCGTATTTAAAATTCATATTTTAAAACGGGAAGTAGGTCTAAAAAGAAAATGGTAAAATCTGACGGGGGCTAAATTTTGGTCGATTGTCTAAGTAAAGATAAATAAAATTCAAAACTAAATCAAAGGTTTAAATAATGCTGCATGAGTTAATATACTGTTTTACAGTGTTTTATTATTTTTAATGTGATTGTCGGGAGTTGCCCCGATAGCATGGATGATTAATTACCATGTTATCAATCTATGGTCCATAAAAAAAAACGAATAAGAATCGCTTCCCAGTCGTTTGTATATTAATAAGCAATTTGAGGTTTACCCTAAAAATGTTTTGAACTCCTCGTAGGTTTTAATTTTAGTGCTCACTTTCTCTTTACCAAGTACGCTTTCTATTTGTGTAGGAATAGGTAATTTTACGTTTAAAGCCGGTTCTACAGTATCTAAAAACTTGATAGGGTGGGCGGTTTCTAAGAAAACACCAATAGAATCGGAGTGATTTTGCAATTCTTCTTTCAATCCCAGATAGCCTATGGCACCGTGAGGTTCCGCAATGTAACCGTCATTTTTGTAAATGGTTTTCATGGCTTCCAAAGTGTCGGCATCGGAGAACGTAAACGAGGAGAAATCCTTTTTTAACTGCTCCAAATCGTTTTGGTACATTTCCTGAATACGGATGAAATTACTTGGATTCCCAACATCCATAGCATTCGAAATCGTAGCTTTGGAAGGATGTGGGTCATAAACTCCGTTTTCCAGGAATCTAGGAACGGTATCATTCACATTAGTGGAGGCAACAAAATGTGCTACCGGCAAGCCCATTTTTTTGGCGATGATTCCCGCACAAACATTCCCAAAGTTTCCGCTTGGGCAAGAGAAAACCAACGCTTTGTTTTGTTTTTTCAGGGCTTTGTAAGTAAAGAAAAAATAGAACATCTGTGGCAACCAGCGCGCAATATTGATGGAGTTCGCCGAAGTCAGATTATGTTTTTTTAAACTTTCGTCTAGGAATGCTTTTTTGACCATGTCTTGGCAATCATCAAAAAAACCGTCCACTTCAAGCGCTCTAATATTTTGTCCAAGAGTCGTCAGCTGTCGTTCCTGGATATCACTCACTTTTCCTGATGGATAAAGTATAATGACTTCGACTCCTTTTACACCAAGGAATCCGCTGGCAACGGCACCACCAGTGTCTCCCGAAGTTGCTACCAAAACCGTGTTTTTACTGTCCTTTTTGTCTTTGTTAAAGTAGCCCAAACAACGGGACATAAAACGAGCGCCAACGTCTTTGAAAGCCATCGTGGGTCCATGAAACAATTCAAGTGAATAGATTCCTTTTTCGACTTCCACGACCGGGAAATCAAAACATAGAGTGTCAGCAATGATTTTTTTCAGTTTGTCCTCGGGAATTTCGTCACCCACAAATTGTCGAATCGCCTCAAAAGCGATTTCCTCATTGCTCAGATTTTCGATATTATCAAAGAAACTTTGCGGCAAAGGCGTTATCGTTTCCGGAAAATACAATCCTTTGTCGGATGCCAATCCTTGTATCACGGCTTCCTGAAAAGAAACTTTTGGGGCGTTATGGTTTAAGCTATAGTATTTCATTTTAATTTTATTTTTGAATCTCCACTCAGCCATCTCCGAAAGCGAGGGAGACGATGTGGATGCAGCTTGCGTTTCTTTTGTAGATTTTTAAAATCTCTAACTTTATTCTTTGATTCCTCCTTTGGTGTTTAGGAGCAATTATAAAATCCGTATTCCATCGGGATTCACTTTTGAAACGTGAATTTCATAGGGTAAATTCATTTTATCGTAAATGGCACTCATAGCTTTGGCAATTTGTTTTGCGGTCGCTTCCCCTTTGCTTAAAGCAAAAATGGAAGGTCCAGATCCCGATATTCCAGAACCAAGTGCTCCATTTTCTAAAGCCGTTTGTTTGACTAGATCAAAACCCGGAATCAACACGCTTCGCAAAGGCTCCACGATCTCATCGTGTAGCGATCGACCAATCAATTCATAATCTTTGGTATACAAACCGGCAATCAGTCCGCCCACATTACCCCATTGCATAATGGCACTTTTTAGGGAAACTGTTTGCTTCAATACCGAGCGCGCATCCGATGTTTTTAATTCGATTTGCGGATGCACCACGGTAGCATACAATTCAGATGGACTCTCGATTTTGATGATATCCATCGGACTGTAACTGCGTACCAACGTAAAACCGCCCAATAGGGCAGGGGCCACATTATCAGCATGAGCATTTCCGCAAGCAAGTTTCTCGCCTTGCATGGCAAAAGGGACCAAATCCTTGATTTCGAAAGGTCTTCCCAGCAATTCATTGATGCCAAAAACGGCACCCGCTGAACTGGCGGCACTGCTTCCAATCCCACTTCCCGCCTTGATGTTTTTGTATATTTCGATATCAAACCCTGCATCCGACTGTAATGCATCAAGCAGTGCCAAAGCAGCAACTCCCGCCACGTTTTTTTCGGTTTCAAGCGGAAGGTCGGCGCCAACAAGCTTGGTGATGCGAATCCCTTTTTGGTCTGATTTGCGAATAACCATTTCATCCCCCACATTGTCAAGACACAATCCAAGGACGTCAAAGCCACAGGATAGATTCGCGATTGTCGCGGGGCAAAATATTTTTATTTCATTCATATTATGAGTCTTAAGGTCTAAAGTCTAAAAGTGTTAAGGTCGAAGAAACAGTCATAAAATCAGGTTGATAACTTTTGGCCTTTATGACATTCGACTGTACGACTGAATTATACGTTTCCAATTCTGATCACATCGGCAAAAATCCCCGAAGCAGTTACAGCCGCACCGGCACCAGCACCTTTTATCAATAAAGGCTGGTCTACATAACGGTCAGTGTAGAACAATACGATATTGTCTTTTCCTTCCAGATTGTAAAACGGATGGTCTTTTGGGATGAATTGCAAACCAACGCTCGCTTTGCCGTCTTCAAACTGGGCCACAAATTTTAATCGGCTGTCTTTTTCATTTGCCTCGGCTAAAATGGCTTCGAAATGGCTGGCATGTTCTGTCAGGGATTTAAAGAAATCGGCGTTATTTTTGGTTTCCATACATGCCGCCGGAAGAAAAGATTCGTTTTCGATCTCTTCAATTTCCATTTTGTATCCGCTTTCACGGATCAGTATCAATATCTTTCTGGCTACGTCAATTCCGCTCAAATCAATCTTTGGGTCCGGTTCCGTAAACCCTTGTATTCCGGCTTCTTTTACCACATCATGGAAAGAATTATTTTTATCAAAATTATTGAAAATAAAGTTCAGACTTCCTGACAATACCGCCTGGATTTTATTGACCTTGTCCCCCGACACGACTAAATTCTTTACGGTGTCAATGATAGGTAGTCCCGCACCTACATTCGTTTCAAACAAGAAAGGGGCGTTGTATCTTCGAGATAGATTTTTGAGGTTTTTGTAATTGTCAAATGCCGATGAACAGGCGATTTTATTGCAAGTGACAACCGCAACACTCTCTCTTAAAAAATGCTCGTACGTTTTGGAAACGCTTTCGTTTGCCGTGATATCCAAAAAAATACTGTTGCGTAAATTGAGTGCTTTTACGTTAGAAATAAAAGCTTCCTTGTCTGCTGTTTCTCCATTATCCACGACGGATTGCCATGCGTTTAAGTCAATTCCGTCCTCATTAAAATGCATTTTTCTGGAATTGGACAATGCGATAACCCTCAGGTTTATTTTTAAGTTGTCCTTCAGGAATTTATTTTGTTGTCTGATCTGGTCGATGAATTTCTCGCCTACATTACCAACGCCCATTACGAAAAGGTTCAATTGCTTGATGTTGTCTTCAAAAAAGCGTTC
>JBLIHD010000041.1:0-9805 GCA_047636335.1 Flavobacterium sp. | reverse complement strand
GCCAGAAGTAAGACGTAGTTTTTCATAATCAGTTTTGCAAAATTAAAACCCCGGTTTGAATAAATTGGCATTTTTGAAGTTCCTAGTAACGAATCTGAAAGCGGCCGTCAAGACATTTCCCATACGTTTTGCATTTTTAAAATTCAGATCGTTCGTGTATTTATACAGGTCAGACTTTAATTGTTGCACATGCTCATCAGGTGCAATAAGATCTTGTCCCATAATCTTTAATAGTCTTTTAATACGCGTTTCAGCAGATAGTATTCTTTTTGCCAACACGGCACGTTCCTCATTTTTATATTGCTCTATGGAGCTTTCCTGCAATTTATCCTTCACCAATTTGACCATAGGATAATTCTCTTTGAAAAACTGCGGGCGGTATATTTTGAAGTTTCCTTCATAACATTGCTGATCAAAATCAATCGGGCGAATCCTATAAACTACCTGATCAAAATCATGAATGGGGACAATCACATAATTATAAGCTCTCATATCACCCAAAAGTCGAATCATACAACGCTCATTAAACTTCACAAACTCCTTTGCAATTTGTGATTTTTCAGTTTCGCTACAATCATCGAGAAGTGTTTTAATAAAAACATCTCCAGGAATACCCATTATATGTTCCTCGACTAAAGTGTCTTCATACACCAAAAAATTTATTTTATCCGGTGACAGAATATGTTCCAATTCAAGTCCATATACTCTGGATGCATCCGCCTTCTTTACGTAAAAATGAGTATAGTTGTCATTCAGAATGTTTCTCACTTTTATTCGAAACGGCTTCGAATTTCCAAAAGTGCAATAGTCGATTGAATCTACATTCAAAAATTTAATTATTTCTAAATTTCCGTCGGAATGTAAAAGAGAATAAATTTTCTTTAAAGTCAAATCTATTTCATTTCTCTCAAATTCATTATAGTACACCCTTATCCATAAAGTATCCACTTCCTGCTTGTCGTATACGTTTATAAACCCTGAAAAACGCAACAAATCATCATAAGCGATAGGCACTTTAGAAATGCGGTCAAAACGCTTTAAATAATCGGAAAGAGAATTATTTATCGGATACGTAGGTTTTTTAAATAGAATTTCACCGTCGTTCATTAGGAGTTGATGTTTATTGCAAATTTACGTCAATTTAAACGTAATGGCAATTAAACGCTAACTTCTCCGCTTTTTATAAAGGCTCATGTCAGCATTTGAGACCCTTTCAATAAAAACCCAATCATTTCATCTCGTAAGAAAAGTTTTAATTAGAAACATATCTCCCTTCCACAATCAATTAAAAAACAATCAGTTAACAACTGTTTAACGTTGATATGAATTAATAACTCCAAAAACAGCCCTTTTTTCTCGCTAAAAACCCAGTAAAAACAATATTTATTTTAAATTTGACTGTCCCCAAGACACATTACATACATTACAACCTACTATGACAAACAAGCATCAAATTTATATTGAAGCGGCAGAAACCGCTAAAATAGGAATATGGGAATCAAATCTGGAAACAGATACTGTTTATTGGAATTCCGTTACAAAATGCATTCTTGAAGTATCTGAGGATTTTGTTCCAATATACGGAAGCGGAATTAATTTCTATACTGAAGGTGAAAACCGAGAAAAAATCAGGAGCCTAATTCAAAGAGCTACTGATCACGGAACTTCTTTTGTCGATAAATTTCAAATCACGACTGCTAAAAATAATATTAAATACGTTGAATGCATCTGCCATACAGAAATAGTAAATAATAAAGTGACCCGATTACTGGGTACTTTTCAGGACATCACAAAAGAACAAAATCTCATAGGTAAACTTGAACTAAGCGTTAAAAAATTCTCTTCGGTCTTTTCCAGTGCTAATGACACCATTATTATCATTAACGCCAATACTGGAATCATTTCAGATTGTAACTCCAGAATTCATAAGCTCACCGGCTATAGTTCTTCTGAATTAGTAGGGTTACACAATTCTGAATTATTCCCCATTGAAATAAGAAAGGAGATAAGGGTTTTTCTAGCTAATCAGTTAAAAAAAGACAACTACTTCGTTAAGGAAACTTACATAAAATCAAATAAAGGAACGATAGTTCCCATAGAAGTCGCATCCGGAAAGAAATTCATAATGGACAATGAAACTTTTCTTGTTTGTTTTTTTAGGGATATAAGTGAACGTAAAAATACTGACTACAATCTCAATATGTTATCACTTGTCGCTTCTGAGACCACGGATGCCATTTTAATTTCAAATCCAGAAGGAGAAGCCGTTTGGGCAAACGAAGCCTACACAAAACTAACCGGCTATAGTTTAGAAGAAACGGTAGGTAAACCCCGCTCTATATTAAATGGCCCAGAAACCAATTTGCAAACAATACACAATATAAACTTAGCCATTGAGAATAAAAAACATTTAAAATTTACCATACTTAATTATAATAAATCGAAGGGGAAATTCTGGTATGAGTCCAATATTACCCCCGTATTTGATGATCGCGGTGATTGTATTAAGTTTGTTTGTGTTGGACGAGATGTAACCGGAAGAATAGAAAAAGAAATTGAACTCACAAGAATATTGGAAGTAACCAGTCAACAAAACGATAAGCTTCTTAATTTTGCTCATATCGTTTCCCATAATATTCGCTCCCACACCAGTAATTTATTAATGGTTTTGGACGTAATCGAAGGTGCTGAAAATACGGATGAAAAACTGTCCTATATCGAAATGTTTAAAGAAGGAACTGAAAAATTGTCTGAAACAATTGAATATCTGAACGAAATCATCACTATCCAAAAAAACACGAATATCGAAAAAAAGAATATTTTTTTATATGACGAAATAGAGAAAACCAAAATAACGTTAAGACCGATCATTTTAGAAAGCCAAATAGAAATAACCCATTCTATTCCTGAAGACCTAACCGTTAGCGTAATACCCGCCTATTTAGACAGCATTTTGCTTAATATTTTTACGAATGCCATAAAATACAGATCCCATAGCCGAAAATCATTTTTAAAAATTGGCTATGAAATCAACGAAAATTATACAATTATTTCATTCAAAGACAATGGATTAGGATTGAATTTAAAGAAGAACGGACATAAAATATTCGGAATGTATAAAACCTTTCATGGCAATGATGACGCCCGAGGAATTGGTTTATACATTACCAAAAATCAACTTGAAGCCATGAAAGGAAAAATCGAGATGGAAAGTGAAGAAGGAATTGGATCCGTTTTCAAAATTTATTTAAATGAAAAATAAAATCACCTATATCATTGATGATGATAAATTATCGATAACGTTAATGAGCATGCTAATATCAAAAAACAACTTTTGCGAAGAAATAATTTCGTTTTTTAATCCGCAATTTGCCTTAGACGAACTAAAAAAAAATTGCGATACTCCATTAAATCTCCCTGATGTCATATTATTAGATTTAAATATGCCCATTTTAGACGGCTGGCAGTTTCTAGATGAATTTATTCTTCTGTCAATAAAAAAAGAAATTTTTATTTTTATTGTCACCTCTTCAATTGACCCTTATGACATTGAACTAGCGAAAAAATACGATATGGTAAAAAGCTACATTATGAAGCCAATGACAGCAAAAAAACTGGAAGTGGCTTCCGAATTAATTGGAATGTCAAACTAATTCCAAATTAACGGTAACAAATTCATATCTTGTCCGTCCTATAAAAAACATAAAAAACGAACATTGTGCAAACCATACTTTCAATCAAAAACCTTAACAAGCGCTACGGCAGTTTACAGGCCTTACGCGATGTTTCTTTCGAAATAAAAAAGGGTAACGTTTACGGCATTCTGGGTCCTAACGGGAGCGGCAAGTCCACAACATTAGGAATCGTTTTGAATGTCGTCAATAAAACTTCGGGTGAGTACTGTTGGTTCGACGGTAAGATGCAAACACACGAAGCTTTGCAAAAAGTAGGTGCCATTATCGAAAGACCCAATTTTTACCCCTATATGACCGCAGAGCAAAACCTGAAGCTCGTTTCTAAAATAAAGAATATCAGTTATACTAAAATTCAGGAAAAACTAGAATTAGTTGGGTTAAACGAGAGAAAAAACAGCAAATTCAGTACTTTTTCTTTAGGAATGAAGCAACGTTTGGCCATCGCCTCTGCCCTACTGAATGACCCCGAGATATTAATTCTGGATGAACCCACAAATGGACTGGACCCGCAGGGAATCCATCAAATCAGGGACATAATTAAACAAATCGCTGCAGAGGGAACAACAATTTTGTTGGCTTCGCATCTTTTGGACGAAGTCGAAAAAGTATGTTCACATGTATTAGTTTTAAGAAAAGGAACGGTTTTATATTCCGGCACGGTCGACGGCATGTCGGCAAATGAAGGTTTCTTTGAACTCCAAGCGGATGACACCGATAAACTGATACGGCTTTTAAAAACACATCCTGCCGTTGAAAATGTCAAACAAGATGAAGAGAAGGTTTTTGTGTATTTAAAAAGTGCGTTGGAAGCGGCGAATTTGAATAAATTCCTTTATGAGAATAATGTTAATCTAAGCCATTTGGTAAAACGAAAACACAGTTTGGAAGAACAGTTTTTAGAATTAACAAAAAGCAGTCAGCAGTGATCAACTTTCATTCACATGACAATCCTAATTAACAAATCATCATTACTAAATCAAAAATGAAAAGATTACTTTCCATAGAATTCCAAAAGATCTGGATGAATAAAGCCAGTAGAGTATTGACTTTAACCTATTTTATTTTACTTTCTTTTATTGCATTGATTGCATCAATCAAATTCAACATAGGCGTTTTTAAACTTGATGTTGCCGAAATGGGCATTTTTAATTTCCCCTTCATTTGGCATTTTAACACCTATATGGCAGCTTGGTTGAAATTCTTTTTGGCTATAGTAATTGTTTCTATGATGGCAAATGAATACAGCTACGGTACCTTAAAACAAAACCTGATTGACGGAATGAGCAAAAAGGAATTCATTCTTTCTAAATTCCTGACGGTGCTCGTATTTGCTTTGGCCTCGACCGTTTTTGTTTTTGTCATGAGTTTGTTTTTGGGCTACAGCTTTTCTTCTTATACTGAAATGAGTATCGTATTTTCCAATATGGAGTACCTTTTGGCATTTTTTGTCAAATTAGTCGGCTTTTTCTCTTTTTGTTTGTTTTTGGGAATATTAGTGAAACGCTCTGCTTTTGCCCTCGGATTTCTTTTAGTTTGGAATATATTAGAAGGAATTGCTAAAGGTATTTTAGCCTTCAGAATTTTTCCGGATAATAAGATAGCAGATTCTATTACCCAGTTTTTTCCACTGGAATCCATGTCAAATTTGATAGTGGAACCTTTTTCCAGATTGTCGTTGATTAAAACCATCGGAACCCAAATCGGGGTGGATGGCATTAAAGATTATGGCGTGCATTTTTCGTCAATCCTTATTGTAGTGGCGTGGTCCGCTCTATTCATGTTATTCTCATACAAATTACTTAAAGATAGAGATTTATAGTACCTTTACTAGCCTATGAGATGGATAAAATCAATTTTATTCTACACCTTCGTCTGTTGCGCCACAGTTAGTGCAACCGCGCAATCTATTACAGTAAATGACACTTTTACGGCACAAAACCTGGTAGACTTATTGACTAATAACAGTACTTGTGCAACTACGTCATCCGCTAGCGCGTCAGGCGACACCTTTTCTGGGCCTAAAAACAGTTATGGCTATTTCGGCGCAGGAACAAGTAGTTTCCCCTTTTCAGAAGGTGTTTTGTTAAGCACATGGAGCAGTGACAATTCCATAGGTCCATTTGTAAGGAATAACGGCGGTGGGAATTCTAGTTGGACAGGGGATATCGATCTTAATCAGGCACTCGGTATTAAGTCAATTAATGCCACCGTTTTAGAATTCGATTTTGTACCCTTTACAAACTTCATCAGCTTTGATTACATTTTTGCCTCGAATGAATACCAGGACGATTTTCCTTGCCGTTTTTCAGACGGATTTGCTTTTTTGATCAAGGAAAATGGGACTTCAGGGACTTATAAAAACTTAGCTGTACTCCCAAATACAACCACCGCCGTTTCATCTGAAAACGTACATCCCCTTGTTAGCTACACGGACGCATTTGGTCTCACAACTGGATGTGCCGCGTTGAACGAACAATATTTCGGACAATCAAACACATCGCTGACAAATTCAAGTCCTATCAATTATAGTGGACAAACAATAGCGCTGACTGCCCAAACAAACGTTATCGCAGGGAATTCGTACCATATTAAATTGGTGATAGCGGATGACGAGAATGTGCGTTTTGACTCCGCCGTCTTCCTTAAAGCCGGAAGCTTTGTTTCAAAAATTGATTTAGGTGCCGATCGATTGCTGTCGACAAATAATGGATTTTGTTTCGGCCAAACTTATGTAATTGATACAAAACTCCCTGCCGGCTACACGTACAAATGGTTTAGAGATAATGTTTTATTAGTAACCGAAACAAATCCGTCTTATACCGTCACAGGTTCGGGAACATACAAAGTTGAAATCACTTTAAATCCGTCTATATGCATTGCAACAAGTCAAATTAAAATTGAATATACCCCCGAAATTGTCTTGATTAACCAGACCATAGTGCACTGCGATGAAAACGGAAGCGGAATTTCAGTTTTTGATTTAACCAAAATGGACAATGCCATAAAAAACAACGATTCGAGCTTAAGTGCTGTCGTGTATTATACGACATTATCTGATGCAAAAGTAGCAGTCAATCCAATAGCAAACGCTAAAAGTTACAACAACACTTCAGCAAATCAAATTGTTTATGCAAGAGTGTCAAATAGCTATGGCTGCGTGAATTATGCCGAACTTAATCTGAGAATATCAAACAACACAATCGCATCACAGAACCCCATAACTACTTGTGACGGGGATACAACCCAAGATGGATTGTACCGTTTCGATTTAAACTCTCAAGTTAGCCCGCAAGTTTTGCAAGGCTTACCTCCAGGACTAACCATCGAATACTATTTGAACATGACTGATGCCGTTGTACAAAACAACGTATTGTCGAACCTGTTTAATAACACGGTTGCGAACCAACAAACCATTTATGCCCGGGTCGTAGATGGAGCTAATTGTTACGATATCACCCCCATTACCCTAGTTGTAACCACCTTTAATCCAGCAAATTTTCAAGAAGAGAATGCTTCTTTATGCAGTGGAAACGCGACAAACCTCGCTATTGCAACTGGCTATTCCAGTTATCTGTGGAATACAGGAGCAACGACCAGTACTATTACGGTAACGTCATCGGGAGATTATTCAGTTAAAGTCACCAACGGAACTGGATGTATAGCCACAAAAATATTTCATATAAAACCGTCCGGAATAGCTACTATAACCGGAGCGGAAATAAATAATTTTTCAGGGAATCAAAATTCAGTTTTGCTAGAATATACAGGAATGGGGAGTTATGAGTTTTCACTTGACGCATCTTATTTTCAAGATGACCCAAAGTTTGAAGGCCTGGCACCGGGTACATATTCCGCCTTCGCAAGGGACAAGAACGGCTGCGGTTTGTCAGCTCCATTTTTAATTTACGTGTTGGATTATCCACGCTTTTTCACCCCGAACGCTGATGGATATAATGATACCTGGAATATAAAAAACCTTGATTTGTTACCTATATCCACTGTTACGATTTATGATCGATATGGCAAATTATTGAAGCAACTGACCTCTTCGTCCATTGACTGGAACGGTTCATTTAATGGGGCGGCCTTGCCTTCCGATGACTATTGGTTTTCTCTAAATTTTGACGACGGAAAAATCATAAAAGGTCACTTTACTTTGAAAAGATAATACTTATTTCCCTATTTTTAGCCCATGAAAAATGCCTTACTTCTTTTCTTCACTTTTTTATCAATAAGCTGTTTTGCGCAATTTAGCAAAACGCATTATATTCCGCCTTTGACGGCACAAAACAATTTGGCCGAAGATCAATATATATACATATCGACACCTAGCACCAGTGATGTTAATTTCAAAATAATAGAAATCGGAGGAAATATTATTCCAGGAGTTGTCAATAAAAATGCACCTTATATACATAATGTTGGTTCTGGAAATTTCTCGCAACTATTTACCCCAAAAACAAGTATTGGAGCAATAAGCAATAAAGGGTATATAATTGAAGCCGAAGACTTAGTCTATGTAAGCGTGCGTATAAATTCTGCCAGAACCCCTACTGGAACATATAATCATGCAGGAGGCCTTGTTTCAAAAGGAAATAGTGCCTTAGGAAAGGAATTCAGACTCGGAGCTATGCTTAACCCTCTTTTTGATACCACTGTACTAAATTTCGCTTCTATTTTATCAACTGAAAACGGAACAAGAGTCACCATTTCTAATATTCCAAATGGCACAATCCTTTCTGACGGCACACCCATTACCGGACCAATATACGTTACATTAAACAAAAACGAAAGTTATGTTCTAGCTTTAGAAAACACGGACAATGCTACTCCATCAAACAGCTCTAAAATAATTGGAGCGTTGGTTGTATCAGATAAAGCGGTGGTAGTTAATTCGGGTTCTTTTTGCGGAAGTAACAGTACGCTTATTGGTAACTTTCCTAACGGGACGACAGGACCCGCAGGCAGAGATGTGGGTTTCGATCAAATTGTGCCGTTCGAAAAAACTGGGAAAGAATACATCTTTGTAAAAGGAAACATCACATCTACCAATCCTGAATTGGAGCGTGTTTTATTGATTGCACACAAACCTAATACTGCCGTTTATTTAAATGGAAATACCTTCCCATATGCCACACTGACTAATGCCGGTGATTATATAGATATTGACGGAAACAGTTATATCAACGGAAACTTATTTGTTACGGCATCCGAACAAGTTTTTGCTTACCAAAGTACCTCAGGCTCAAATTCTCCAGCAAACCAAAACTTGTTTTTCGTACCCCCATTAAATTGTTCGACTCCAAATATTGTAGATAACATACCATTAATTGAATCAATAGGAATTGTAACCTACAATGGTGGTTTAAATATTGTTACTGAGACTGGCGCTGCGGTATCTATAAACAACTCACCAATAACGTCATCACCAGTTCCAATTTTTGGTAATCCAAATTATGTTAGATATTCAGTTAATAGTATTTCAGGAAACATTACTGTAAAATCAACAAGACAAGTTTATGTTTCCTATTATGGAACAAACGGGGCAGCAACTTACGGTGGCTATTATTCTGGTTTTGATACCAAACCAGAAATTGTAACTGATAAAATATCAGTTTCTAATTCCACATGTATTCCAAATGTAATATTAAAAATCAACACATTATCATCTTATGACTCCTTCCAATGGTACGTTGATGACACCTTAATACCGGGTGCAGTAAGCAATTCATACCGTCCTACTACTCCAGGGTTTTATCAGGTAAAAGGAAGCATCGGTAATTGCCCAGACACTGTTCCCATTTTTTCAGATAAAATACCGGTTAGCAATTGTCCAACTGATATGGATAACGACCTCGTAAATGACAATATAGATATCGATAATGATAATGACGGCATTACTAATTGCACAGAATCTTTCGGCTACCAAAACATTAACTTCTCGAATCTAAATTCTGGAACTGTAACAGTTGACAGCTATTCAAATACATTTAACGGAGTACTATCAACTTCCGCTGCAACCAGCACCATTCCTCTTGTGGGAAATACTGACGGGAGTTTCATAACAGATGTTCCGGCTGGGAGAATGAATTATGTATCTTATCTAATGT
>JBLIHD010000040.1:0-9915 GCA_047636335.1 Flavobacterium sp. | reverse complement strand
TACTCGTAATTTTGGAAATAATAAGATGAAATCTGCAAGAGAACGCAAAACTGGAGCAGATGAAGAAAGAAAAAGAGTAAACTAATTTTTGAGTTGCTACAATTAAAATTTCAATATTTAACCTTCGATAATAGATAAACGATTGCTTCAACTCCGCGATTCAATTACTCATTTATCGCTCCTCATACAGTTTTAGCAACTGCGTCACCGTATTCCAATTCCTGATGCTTGCGGTGAGATTCAGTTTTTTCTCGATATACTTCTGGTCTAATCTTGTTTTTCCGGCCCCTACAGCATATTTTATAAAAATCCTGTTGCCGTCAATTTGGGCTTCATCGGGTTTGAACTGGCTTATTTTTAGATCATTGATGTTTTCTGAACGCAGCTCTTTCGAAATAAAAGCCACGTATAATTTCTTTACATCCAAATCTTTTTCTTTCAAAAAAGGATTGTTCGAAAAGCATTTTTGTAAATCAGTAATACCCAAAATAATCGTAGGAACGTCATGACCAAAAGCTTTAAAAATTTCCTGTTTGATGATAAAACCCACTTTGCCGGCACTTTCCTCATCGGTATCCACAAAAACATTCCCGGATTGGATATAGGTTTCCACATTTGTGAAGCCAATTTTTTCCAAAGTCGTTTTCAAAAGGTCCATTTTCATCATATTGTGTCCAGAAACATTGATGCCACGAAGCAGTGCAAGATGAGTTGTCATTTTTTAAGCTTTTTTATTGTTCCAAAGGTATTGTGTTTGTCGTAGAATCTATAATTTTATTATATTTGATTAGAAATATGTTTACTTTACGAATTCATTAAAAAAACAAACATACTCTTTTTTCTTACATCAATTTCAAACGATCCCGTTTCCAAATTCCCAAACAAAAAACTATCTTCGCTTTTTAAAAATAAAATCCGTTTAATCTGCGTTTTTGCTTTTGCAAATCCGAATCATCCGTGTCTAATACAGCCAAATGAACAACCTCCTACTTACTCCTATTGAATACTTGAAAGGCGTTGGTCCCAGTCGGGGCGAATTGCTGCGCAAGGAATTGGGGATCCATAAGTATACCGATTTGATCAATTTTTACCCCAACCGTTACATTGATCGTACTCGTTATTACAAAATCAACGAGTTGCAAAACAATGTTGCCGAGGTACAGATTATTGGAAAGATCATCAATGTCAAAACGGTGGAGTTCGGCAAAGGCAGAAAGCGTCTAGTCGCCACATTTGTTGACGATACCGGACAAATGGAACTGGTTTGGTTCCAAGGACACAAATGGGTTCGGGAATCCTTAAAAATAAACGAAATCAGCGTGATTTTCGGGAAGTGCACTTCCTTCAGCGGCATATACAATATGTCACATCCCGAAATCGAGTTGCTGAGCGAACACGAGCAAAGTTTGCGCTCCGCCATGCAACCCGTTTATCCTTCTACAGAAACCTTGACTAATAGAGGAGTTTCAAACCGCGTGATCAACAAAATGATGCAACAGCTGTTTCTGGAAACACAAACATTGTTCACCGAAACCCTCCCCGATTACCTGATTGACGAATTAAAACTGATTCCCAAAAAAGCAGCTTTGTTCAACATCCATTTCCCAAAAAGCGCCGAAGCTCTGGCGAAAGCCAAATTCCGCCTGGTCTTTGAGGAATTGTTCTTTATCCAGTTGCAGTTAATCACTAAAAACCTCGTCCAAAAACATAAAATAAAAGGCCATCCGTTTACAAAAGTGGGCGAAAAATTCAATGATTTTTACCAAAACCATCTGCCTTTTGAACTGACCGGAGCACAAAAGAGGGTAATCAAGGAAATACGCACAGACATGGGGACCAATGCCCAAATGAACCGTTTGCTGCAAGGCGACGTGGGTTCCGGAAAAACCATAGTGGCTTTCATGAGTATGCTACTGGCGCTTGACAATGGTTTTCAGGCCTGCCTGATGGCACCTACAGAAATCCTAGCAAACCAACATTTTATCGGTTTGTCTGAACTGGCTAATGACCTTAATATAAACATCAAGTTGCTCACGGGCTCAAGTAAAACTGCAGCCCGGCGAATCATACATGAAGAACTGGAAAGTGGCAGTTTAGATATCCTAATCGGAACGCACGCATTGCTGGAAGACAAGGTTAAATTCCATAATTTAGGATTGGCGGTCATTGACGAGCAACATCGTTTTGGCGTGGAGCAACGTTCTAAATTGTGGAAGAAAAATACGATTCCGCCACACGTTTTGGTGATGACCGCAACGCCCATCCCCAGAACCTTAGCGATGAGTTTGTACGGTGACCTGGACATCTCCGTGATTGACGAATTGCCTCCGGGGAGAAAACCAATCCAAACCGTGCATCGTTTTGACTCCAACCGACTAAAAGTTTGGAAATTCATACGCGATGAGATTGCCATCGGGCGACAGATTTACATTGTCTATCCGTTAATCCAAGAATCGGCGAAAATGGATTTCAAAGATTTGATGGATGGGCACGAGAGCATTTCCCGCGATTTCCCCCTGCCCCAATATTCAATTTCCATTCTGCACGGAAAGATGAAACCTGCGGATAAGGATGCGGAAATGAAACGCTTTTCGGACGGAAAAACGAACATCATGGTGGCAACCACCGTGATCGAAGTAGGCGTCAATGTGCCTAATGCTTCAGTGATGATTATTGAAAGTGCGGAACGTTTTGGACTCTCGCAACTGCACCAATTGCGGGGCCGCGTGGGTCGCGGTGCCGAGCAGAGTTATTGCGTACTGATGACCAGTCACAAATTGAGTTCGGACAGTAAAACACGAATGGAAACTATGGTAAGTACAAATGATGGTTTTGAAATTGCCGAAGTCGACCTCAAACTTCGTGGTCCCGGAAACCTCATGGGAACCCAACAAAGCGGCGTATTGAACCTTCAGATTGCCGATATAGTCCGCGACAGGGATGTTTTGGCCTTGGCCAGAAACCATGCATCAAAAATACTGAAAGAGGACGCTCAATTACAAAAACCGGAGCACGCCACCCTCAGAGCCGTGTATATCGAATTGACCAAGAAGAAAAACATCTGGAACTACATCAGTTAAACATTTTCTAAGAAAACTTTACTTTTTTTTATTGTCTATTTAAACCTTTATCCATTTTTGAGGTCTAACTTCCGTGATTTTCAATCGAGGTTTTTATAATTATTAGTTCGTAAGTGATTTTCAATTTTAGGCAAACTGTCTGTGAATGAAAGATGCCAGGACTGAATAACATTTTAAATCTTGTGTTTTAAAATGTTTGTATGTACAAACGTTAAATAAAAACTAAGATTTCCCATAATCCGATTCTAAATCCTAAATTTGCTTTTTTAACATAAAATTATAAAGACATTATCCTACTTTAAACAGCAACTATGAAAATAAAATACTTACTATATACTTTGTTAATTGTTGGTTTCGGTGCTTTTATCACATACAGAATTGTCGAAAACAAAGCGGATTCAAATACAGGGAAAGATAAAGATGCAAAGTCGAAAGCAATGCGTTTGTCCGGAATTGTGGTACAGCCCCAAACTTTTGACAACATTTTGTCACTTTCTGGGTCGATTGAAGCCAATGAACAAGTAGAAATCCATTCAGAGGTATCCGGAATTGTGGAAAGCATTAATTTTCAAGAAGGCAGCAATGTGGAAAAGGGACAATTACTTTTTAAGGTTAACGATACCGAACTAAGGGCGCAGTTGAGTCAGGCTTATACGAAAGAAAGTTTAGCTTCTGAAAATGAAAGAAGAGCCAAACTTTTATTGCAAAAGGAAGCCATCAGCCAGGAAGAATATGATGTGGCACGAGCTGAACACGCCTCGACAATTGCACAAAGCCAACTGATCAAAGCCCAAATCGCAAAAACGGCCGTAAGAGCACCGTTTTCGGGAAGGATTGGTTTGCGTTCCATTTCAAAAGGAACCTACATAACTCCGACCGTTTCAGTGGCCAATCTGGTGAATATTGGCAAACTAAAAATCACCTTTTCCATTCCAGAAAAATATGTCAATCAGCTGAATCCAAATTCAACCATACTATTTACCGTTACAGGTAGTGATAAAAAATATACCGCCAAGATATATGCGGTTGAGCCTACAGTTGAAATTGCCACCAGAACATTACAAGTTCGTGCTATCTCCGACAACAGGGACGGAAAATTATTACCGGGAACTTTTGCAAATGTGGAGTTACCGCTGGCTGTAATTAAAGATGCAATTGTTGTCCCTTCGCAGGCCGTAATTCCGGTTCAAGACGGAAAGAAAGTTTTCATCTCCGATATGGGGAAAGCCAAAGAAGTCATGGTCGAAACTGCCACCAGAACGGATGCCTCTTTATTGATCATATCCGGACTTAAAGTGGGAGATACCGTAATCACGACCGGTGTGATGTCCTTAAAAAATGATATTCCGGTAAAAATAACAGTCCAAAAATAGATTTTACACCAAGCCTTTAAAATCAAGAATCACAAATTTAAAAACTAAATGAGTTTATCTACATTAAGTATTAAAAGACCTGTACTGACAATTGTTATGAACTTGACCATTGTATTGTTCGGGATTATCGGATATACCTATCTTGGCGTTCGGGAATTCCCTTCCATAGATCCCGCCCAGGTCTCCATCAGGACAAATTATACCGGTGCCAATTCCGACATTATTGAATCCCAAATTACGGAACCGCTTGAAAAAGCTATCAATTCGATTGACGGAATCAGAAACATCACTTCATCGAGTTCGCAGGGAAGCAGTAGCATTACGGTGGAATTTAACCTGGACAAGGATTTAGAAGAAGCTGCAAATGACGTGCGTGACAAGGTATCCCAAGCTATCCGAAGCTTGCCGCAAGACATAGACGCGCCTCCAGTAGTTTCCAAGGCTGATGCTAATAGTGACGCAATCATTTCGATGACGGTACAAAGCGATACCCGCAGCCCTCTGGAACTAAGCGATTATGCCGAAAATGTCATCTCCCAACGCTTGGAAACCATTCCCGGAGTGAGCGGGGTACAAATTTGGGGACAAAAGCGCTATGCCATGCGTCTTTGGATCGACCCAGTAAAACTGGCTTCCTACGGACTTACGGTTGCCGAGGTACGAACAGCTTTGAACGAACAAAATGTAGAGTTGCCGTCTGGGAAATTAACGGGTGAAAATACGGAACTGACGGTAAAAACAATAGGAAACCTCGCAACTGCGCAAGAGTTCAACAATATTATAATCCGAACAGACGGAGCAACAATTGTTCGCTTAAGCGACATTGGAAAAGCGGAACTTGGTCCCGAAAACATAGAAACCAAATTGAGCCAATCTGGGATGCCTTTAATTGGCCTTGCGATCGTTCCCCGTCCAGGAGCGAATTATTTGGATATTTCCAAATCTTTTTACGAGCAATATGAAGCCTTAAAAAAAGAGCTTCCTAAGGACATTAAATTAAACATTGCCCTTGATAACACCATTTTTGTTAAGAAATCAGTACTAGAAGTTGCAGAGACATTAGGTATTTCAATTTTCTTAGTGATCTTAATCATCTACCTGTTTTTTAGGGATTGGGCCATTGCTTTCAGACCGTTAATTGACATTCCTGTATCCTTGATTGCCACTTTCTTTATCATGTGGTTGTTTGGTTTTTCAATCAATGTATTAACATTATTAGCTATCGTTCTTGCCACGGGACTTGTGGTCGATGACGGAATTGTTGTTACCGAAAATATTTACAAAAAAGTCGAAGAAGGCATGTCGCCTATTGAGGCCGCAATAAAAGGGTCTAACGAAATATTTTTTGCCGTGATCTCGATCTCTATCACCTTGGCAGCTGTATTCTTGCCCGTTATATTCCTCGAAGGCTTTGTGGGACGTCTGTTTCGAGAATTTGGAGTCGTCATTGGCGCGGCAGTGTTAATATCTGCTTTTGTCTCTTTGACCTTGACGCCCATGTTGAATGCTTATTTAATGAAAGGCGGAGAACAAAAAAAATCCAAATTCTATATCCTGACAGAACCCTATTTCAAAAAGTTAAACAGCAATTACGCGGACGCTTTAAGCCAATTTATGGATAAAAAATGGTTAAGCTTCCCGATTTTAATTGCCTGTTTCGGATTGATTTTTGTCTTTTATAATTTGCTCCAGAAAGAAACTGCTCCTTATGATGACCGAAGTTCTTTGATCCTGAGAATGACAGCTCCCGAAGGGTCCAGCTACGAATATACGGACCGATTCATGCAGGAAATATCCAAATTAGTAGATGATTCTATTCCCGAGAAAAAAGTGAGTCTGGTAATTACCTCTCCTGGATTTGGTTCTTCTTCAGTTAACAGTGGTTTTATGCGTCTTTCGTTGAAAGAACCAAGCGAAAGAAAGCTTAGCCAAGACGAAATTGCAGAAAAACTGACTAAATGGACCAAACAATATCCCGATGCCAAAACATCGGTGACACAACAACCCACGATCGCCGTGAACAGACGAGGCGGTTTGCCGATTCAGTACATCATCCAGACACAAAATTTCAGTAAGCTGGAACAGAAGATTCCTGAGTTTATGGAAGAAGCGGCGAACAATCCAACTTTTTCGACCACTGACGTGAATTTAAAATTCAACAAACCTGAAATTAACGTTACTATTGACCGTGAAAAAGCGGAGAGCTTAGGCATTTCTGTAATCGATATTGCACAGACCCTGCAACTTTCGCTGAGCGGACAGCGATTTGGGTATTTTATGAAAAAAGGAAAACAATACCAAATCATAGGACAATTTGACCAAAAAGACCGTTCAAAACCTTTGGATTTGACTTCTATGTATGTCAAAAACAACAAAGGCGACTTGATACAAATGGATAATATTGTCAGTATCGAAGAACAAAGTAAACCACCACAGCTATACCACAACAACCGCTTTATGGCGGCTACCGTTTCTGCAGGTCTCGCTCCAGGCAAAAGCATCAGTGATGGGATTGAAGCCATGGAACAAATAAGGGCCAAAGTGCTTGACGATACCTTCACCACGGATTTAGGAGGAGAATCTAGGGATTTTGTGGAAAGCAGTTCCAATACTTCTTTCGCCTTTGGATTAGCCTTGCTGTTGATATTTCTGATTCTTGCGGCGCAGTTCGAAAGTTTTATCGACCCGTTTATAATTATATTGACAGTCCCTATGGCCGTTGCCGGAGCTTTATTTTCCTTGTGGCTGTTTGACCAGACATGGAATATATTTAGCCAGATCGGAACCGTAATGCTGATTGGTTTAGTGACTAAAAACGGAATTTTAATAGTCGAGTTTGCAAATCAACTTCGAGAGCAAGGAAGGCCAAAACTAGAAGCTATTCTGGAAGCTTCAGAAGCGCGTTTAAGACCCATATTAATGACCAGTCTCGCCATTTCACTAGGAGCGTTGCCTATCGCAATGTCGCTTGGAGCGGCCTCTACCAGTAGAATCGGGATGGGAGTCGTAATCGTGGGGGGAACCGTTTTTTCGTTGGTTTTAACCTTATTTGTGATCCCTGCGCTCTATTTTATGTGGTCTAAAGCCAAAAAACATTATCCCGAATTTGAACACATCGAAGAATATGAAAATGAAAGTAAATAATAGGATGCCATCACAAACTATACTTAAAAGTTTGGTTTTATTTTTCTTGTGTATCTTAAAAGTTGATGCTCAAGAAATTTTAACCCCAAACGAAGCTATTAAAATAGCACTGGAAAACAATTTTGAAATTAAAATTGCCAAAAACAACTCAACAATTGAGCAAACTAATGTAGCCATTGGAAATGCGGGTATGTTGCCCATAGTGACAGCTAGTGTAGTCGATAACAATAGTATTCAAAACAGTTCGCAAACACTTTTGTCTGGTGGTTCAAACCAGTTAGATAATGCCAAAAACAATAACTTGACTTATGGAGTTGGTCTAAATTGGACCATTTTTGATGGTTTCATGATGTTTGCTAAGCTAGATCAGTTAAAAGAATTACAAAAATTAGGGGAAGCTCAATTGAAACTCACCGTAATTACTAAAGTCAGCGATGTAAATGCAACTTATTTTTATTTGGTGCAACAGCAACAGCAACTAGCGGCTTTAGATACTACGATTGTTATATCCAATCAGCGATTGGCTCTGGCACAAAATCGTTTTACGATTGGAAAAGCATCAAAGTTAGAAGTTTTGAATGCCCAAGTAGATTTGAACACCGATAAAGTTGCTCTTTTAAGACAAATTGAACTATATGCAAACACTAAAACGTTATTAAATCAAATCTTAGCCCGCGATACTAGCACAGACTTTAGCGTTATTGCAGAACTTACTTTGGATGAGCAACTCATTCTCTCGGAATTGAGCAGCTTGGCAGAAAAGCAAAATCCACAATTAGAATCGCAGATCATAAGTAAAAGAGTGTCCGAATTAGAGTTAAAACAGATTAAAGCTGCGAGATATCCAGTGATTAGCGTTAATACCGCCTATAATATAAGGGATACACAATCGAGTCTTGGCTTTGTGACACAATCAAATTCAAAAGGAATAAATTATGGTTTCAGCGCTTCCTTAAACTTGTTTGATGGTCTTGCTCAAAATAGAAATGAGAAAATCGCAAAAATTAAAATTGAAAACGCAAATCTAGCAATAGCACAACAAAACGTTTCTTTAAATTCATTATTAGCTACTTCCTATCAAACCTATTTGACCAATTTAGAATTAATCGGTCTTGAAGAGACAAACGAAGCTATTGCCAAGCAAAATCTGGAGATCACTTTGGATAAATTCCGCATAGGTACTATCACCACTTTAGAGTTCAGAACGGCTCAATTGAATTATGTGAATGCAAAAGTACGTTACAGTAATGCACAGTTTCAGGCCAAATTATCAGAAATTGCGCTTAAAGAATTAGCGGGAACCATCAATTATTAAATTAGATTTGTGGAAACATTTACCTAAATATGATTTCTTACAACCCCAAAGACTGGATTACTTTCATTTTTCGTTTTCACAAGTCAGATACTTTAAGGCAACTCTTTCCTTTGATGATTTTCATAGCAGCCTATTCTGGCGGGATAGCCTTCCTCGAAATAGAATATTGGGAATTATCTAAAGACAGCCATGTGAAGAACATTTCTATCATGCACGGTATGCTTGGATTTGTCATTTCCCTTTTGCTCGTTTTCAGAACTAATACAGCTTACGACCGCTGGTGGGAAGGACGAAAAATATGGGGCAGCTTGGTGAACAACTCACGCAATCTAGCCCTTAAACTGTCAGCCATTTTAACTGAAGAATCAGACCGCGCTTTTTTCAGGAAAATAATACCCAGCTACGCCTCTATCCTGAACAAACATTTAAAAGACGAAGAAACCAGCAAACAACTCTTTGAAGATGTTATCATAGAACACCACAAACACAGACCCAATCAGGTGGCCAAAATATTGTTTCACAAGATCAATGAGCTTTATAACTCCAAGAAAATAACGGGCGACCAACTCATAATTTTAAACCATGAGATACAATCCCTTACGGATATTTGCGGCGCTTGCGAACGCATTAAAAATACGCCCATCCCCTATTCTTATAGTTCCTTCCTCAAGAAGTTCATCTTTTTTTATGTGATGACCTTGCCTTTTGGATATGTGTTTAATTTGGGATATTACGTCATTCCGGTCGTAGTTTTCATCTTTTACGTGTTGGCCAGTTTAGAACTAATTGCCGAAGAAATCGAAGATCCTTTCGGCCATGATTCTAATGATTTACCCACCAAAAAGATAGCCGAGAACATTAAAAGACACATTGAGGAGTTATTATAAGTAGTCAAGCCAAATGTTTTTGTTCGCAGTAAACAGGAAGCAAAAAAGTATGGAGAACACTTTTTCCTGGTGCAATGACTCTTCACTACTAGCGCTACTAACTGTTAAAAAAAAAA
>JBLIHD010000039.1:0-9952 GCA_047636335.1 Flavobacterium sp. | reverse complement strand
ACGGCACAGGTTTCACAAGTCACCCCGACAATTTCTTTTTTTATCGATTTATTGTCAATGAATTTAAATTTCTTCTTCACTCCTGGCGTGATCAAAATCCCAACTGATATACTCCTCAAACAATCTTTTTTGAAGGGGTCTTCCGTGGCTGATGAAAAAACCAAAAACTCATTGCCGCTGTTTTCATACCGAGAAATTTGAGCATCAAAAAAATGACTCTTATTTTGTTTTATGGAAGCTACTATAGTTTTAACAGAGATCCATCTTCTGCAATAATGCTCATTCATTTCATTAGCATGCGGCTCCTGTTGATTCGTGATGTGCAATTCTTTTTTTATCTGATAGGTCTCCGCCCCTATTTTATGGGACAAGCGAAGAAAGAAGATGTTTTTTAATTGGAAGTCCTTTGGTAAAATATTCGTTAATCTCTGGTAAAAAGATTCTGGAGAAACGTTAAATTGACTCATTAGGTGAATCATTTCTTGCGGCTTAGGATCCGTTTTGGACAAAAACAAATTTAGCTCGCTCACCAACTGTTTCCGTGGAATCAGTAAAGCTCCAGCAAAGTAAGATGCATAGAAATTATTAAGGACCTCATCAAAGTTTTTGAACTTAATCCAACTAAAAGTATATAGCCTTTCCGTTATTTCAAGATAATTATAGGCTATTTCTTTTGCTAAAATAAAAGCTTTTTGTTGCGAATCTATATCCACTGACAACAACAAAGTTTTACTTTTGGGCACATATATGGACCTTAAATCCCCTAATTCCTCTTGTTCCGAAAAAATCATTTCCTGAATGGTATACCCATATTCCTCTGTCAGCACCGCAGTTAAGTCTTCTATGGAAATTTTAGTGTTTATATTTATCTGAAAAGCTTTGGAGAAGTCTAGTACTTTTTGTTCTAAATCCTCGAAATAATTATTATGTGCCTCTTGATACGAACGCAAGGCCGCCAAGAAAAAACTTTCTCTAGTCAAATTATAATGCTGCGCAATCTCAATAATAGTACTTATGAAGGCATTTACTTTTGCAGGGGCATTCGCAATAATATCAATAAGGTCATTTTCCTGAATCCCAAAAATATCCAAGGGTATCTCTTTGAGAATACCCGATTTTAAAATCTCTCCGATTGGAGCCAAATTATTATCTAGCTTCAAAGAAACCATATGGTCGTATGAAACCTCCAGTTTTTCTGCCAAGAGAATAATCTTGTCGGTCTTGGGATATTTTTTCCCTTTCTCGATTTCGTTCAAATATGATTTTGAAAGCTCCGTTATTTTGGCCAGGCCAAATAACGACAAATTCTTATTGGTACGCGCCTGCTTGAGCTTTAGCCCGAAGATTAATTTGATATATTCTTTTTCTACGTTCATACTTTCAAAGATACTCTAAAAAATAAAATTCGCAAAAAAAAATTTTTGTATTTTTAGCGTACGTTCGCTTGAATTATAAAAAACTTTTCGTACTATTGTCATGCAAAACGAATTAACCATGAAACATCAAACCGAAACGACCGAAAAAAACTTCCAATTTTCAACTGAAACAAACCAAACCTATCCTGATATACTTACGGACAAGGCTATTGATTTCCTGACTGAACTGCATCAAAAATTCAACAACAAACGTCTTTTGTTACTAGACGAAAGAAAAAAACAACAAGTGCTATTTGATGCCGGTGCCTTACCTTGTTTCCCAATCGAAACAAAAAACATTAGAGAGAGCAATTGGCATGCAGCGGCAATTCCAAAAGACCTATTGGATAGAAGGGTAGAGATAACGGGGCCTGTTGACAGAAAAATGGTGATTAACGCGTTGAATTCAGGAGCTAAAACTTTTATGGCTGATTTTGAGGACAGCACTTCACCCACCTGGAGTAACTTGATGAGCGGACAACAAAACCTTAAAGATGCGGTAGATAAAACCATCACTTTAGAGGACTCTTTGAAGAACAAGAAATACTCTTTAAATAAAGACACGGCGGTTTTAATCGTTCGCCCAAGAGGACTGCATTTGCAGGAAAAAAACATCTTAATAGACGGACAGCAAGCTTCAGGCTCGCTGATAGATTTCGGATTGTACGCTTTTCACAATCACGAAGAATTAACAAAAAAAGGAACCGCACCTTATTTTTATCTTCCAAAGCTAGAACATTATCTGGAAGCGAGATGGTGGAATGACGTTTTTGAATTTACCCAAGAATATTTAGGTGAGCAAAACGGGACTTTCAAAGCCACCGTTTTAATCGAAACGATAACAGCCAGTTTTCAGCTGGACGAAATAATTTTTGAATTGAAAGACCATATTGTCGGCCTCAATTGCGGAAGATGGGATTACATTTTTTCTTATATCAAAAAATTAAGAAACAACCCCGCATTTATTGTTCCAAATAGAGATCAAGTATCAATGACTTCTCCGTTCATGAGCGCCTATTCACAATTGGTAATTCAACGTTGCCATAAACGCAACATACATGCGATAGGCGGAATGGCAGCTCAAATTCCGATAAAAAATGACGAACAGGCCAATACGATTGCTTTCAACAAAGTAATTGCAGACAAAGAACGCGAAGCAAAAAACGGCCATGACGGAACTTGGGTCGCCCACCCAGATTTGGTTTCACTAGCGATCAAAGTATTCGATAAATACATGCCGACAAAGAACCAAATTCACATAAAAAGAAATGACGTACAAGTTACCGAAAAAGAGCTACTTGAAGTGCCCGAAGGAACGATTACTGAAGAAGGTGTGAGGAAAAACATCAGTATCTCCATTTTATATCTGGCTTCATGGCTCAACGGACAAGGTGCAGCGGCAATACATCATTTAATGGAAGATGCGGCGACGGCAGAAATTTCGAGGTCCCAATTGTGGCAATGGCTACAAAACGAGGTCATGTTGGACAATGACAAAAAACTGACCAACAATTATTACCACCGATTGGCAATGGAAGAATTCGAAAAAATCAAAAAACTAGTTGGCGAGGACAATCATGAAAAAGGAAAATATAATTTGGCAGAACAGCTATTAGACGTACTAGTCGTAAATCCAAATTTCATCGACTTTCTTACGATTCCTGGCTATAAATACATTTAAAAAACAACCACCCGAAAAACATTAAAAAAAATTATGAAAACTACCGAAACAAGAATTCAAGAATTAATTGCTGACTGGATCTCCAACCCAAGATGGAAAGGTGTTGAGCGCCCTTACACTGCTGAAGAAGTTGTAAAACTACAAGGGTCATATAAAATTGAGCACAGTATAGCTAAAATTGGTGCCGAAAAATTATGGAGAAAACTTAATTCTCAAGATTTCGTTGCGGGACTCGGGGCATTAACCGGAAACCAAGCAATACAAGAAGTGGAGGCCGGACTGGAAGCTATTTACCTTAGTGGGTGGCAAGTTGCCGCAGACGCCAATGTTGCAGGAGAAATGTACCCTGACCAATCTTTGTACCCTGCCAACAGTGTTCCATTGGTTGTAAAAAGAATCAATAATGCGTTGTTACGTGCTGACCAAATACAAGTTGTAAACGGAGAAGTGAATAAAAAAGATTATTTAGTGCCTATCGTTGCCGATGCGGAAGCTGGTTTTGGCGGTAACCTGAACGCCTTCGAGTTGATGAAGTCAATGATCGAATCGGGCGCTGCAGGCGTTCACTTTGAAGACCAATTAAGTTCTGCCAAAAAATGTGGCCATCTTGGTGGGAAAGTTCTGGTTCCTACGCAGGAAGCCATCAACAAGTTGGTAGCCGCCCGTCTAGCAACGGACGTTATGGGCACCCCTACTTTAATTATAGCTCGTACAGATGCTGATGCCGCTAATTTATTGACAAGCGATATTGACCCAAGAGATTCAAAATTCATTACAGGCGAAAAAACATCCGAAGGTTTTTTTCACGTAAATTGTGGCATACAACAAGGAATCGACCGAGGGTTGAGTTACGCTCCTTATGCTGATTTAATTTGGATGGAAACTAGTAATCCCGACCTCGAATATGCCAAACAATTTGCAGATGCAATTCACAAAGAGTTTCCTGGTAAAATGTTAGCTTACAATTGTTCTCCGTCATTCAACTGGGCTGCAAAATTGTCCGTTGCGCAGATGGAAACTTTCAGGGAAGACTTAGCCGCAATGGGATACAAATTCCAATTTATCACTTTAGCTGGATTTCACGCTTTGAATACAAGTATGTTCGAATTATCTAAAGCCTATAAAGAAAGGGGCATGGCTGGATATTCTGAATTACAAGAAAGAGAATTTGCCCTGCAAAAACATGGTTTCAGAGCCGTAAAACACCAAAGCTTTGTTGGAACATCCTATTTTGACGCGGTACAAAACACAGTTACCACCGGGAAATCTTCCACAACAGCAATGAAAGATTCTACAGAAGCCGCTCAGTTTTAAATAAAATATTTTTTTTGTTCAGCACAAAGTGCAACGGTTTAAAAGTGATATTTAAACCGCTGTGTTTTGTGTTTTTTTATTTAATATTGCCAAATTCATAGCTTCAAACGATTTAATCTTAGTATTTTTGAGATATTAAACGTAAATCTTATATTGTTATGAAATACCATCAAATTGACCGAGACTTATTTATAAAAAATCGCTCAAAATTTATGGCTCAAATGAAGCCGAAAAGCGTTGCTGTTTTTAACTCCAATGATATTTACCCAATTGGTGCCGATAGCACAATGCCGTTTGCACAGCACCGGGACATTTTTTATTTAAGCGGTGTAGATCAGGAAGAAAGTATTTTACTGCTTTTCCCTGACGCTCCTTATGAGCACCAAAGAGAAATGCTATTTGTAAAAGAGACGAATGAACATATTGCTGTTTGGGAAGGTGAAAAACTGACCAAAGAACGCGCTTTAACCGTTACAGGAATCAAAACAATCCATTGGTTGCAGGACTTTGAAAAAGTATTGTTCGAAATGATGACACATTCCGACACCATTTACATTAACACTAACGAGCATTATCGTGCAGCAGTGGAAACTGAAACTCGTGAAGCGCGCTTTGTAAAATGGTGGAAAGAAAAATACCCTGCACATGCTGTTGCAAAAAGCAACCCGATCCTGCAGCGCATCCGTTCTGTCAAAGAAAGTGAAGAACTGGATTTACTGCAACAAGCCTGCGGCATTACCGAAAAAGGGTTCAGGCGTGTTTTATCTTTCGTGAAACCGAATGTGACGGAATATGAAATTGAAGCTGAGTTGATCCACGAATTCACACGCAACCGCTCCAAAGGTTTTTCTTACACTCCCATCATAGCATCCGGTAACAATGCCAATGTGCTGCATTATATCGAAAACAACCAACAATGCAAAGCGGGTGATTTAATCTTAATAGATGCTGGAGCAGAATACGCAAACTATTCAAGCGATATGACTCGAACTATTCCTGTTTCAGGGAGGTATAATGACCGACAAAAAGATGTTTACAATGCAGTTCTGAGAGTAAAAAATGAAGCGACCACGATGCTCACTCCGGGCACGCTCTGGAAACAATACCACATCGAAGTAGGCAAGCTTATGACCTCAGAATTATTGGGTTTAGGATTGCTTGACAAAGCCGATGTCCAGAATGAAAACCCGGAATGGCCCGCCTACAAAAAATACTTCATGCACGGAACCTCACACCATATGGGACTCGACACGCATGATTACGGAGTCCTTACGGAACCAATGCAAGCCAATATGGTTTTCACCGTGGAGCCCGGAATTTACATTCCAGCTGAAGGTTTTGGAATCCGTCTTGAAGATGATCTCGTGATTCAAGAAACGGGCGAACCGTTTAACTTGATGCGCAACATCCCTATTGAAGTTGATGAAATCGAAAGCCTGATGAATTCTTAATTTAGAAATCAGAATAGAGAGACAAGAATAAAGACGGTTCACAGCAATGTGAGCCGTTTTTCATTCCAGGACATTCAATCTTTTTGAGCGCATTCCGGCCGACGTTGACTCCGGCAGGTTCGGGCTAGTAGCTTCAAGTCCTCGTCAAACAAAAATTGCGACTTCGGGCTAGCCGCTGCCATCCCTTAAGCAAAAACCTTAAATAAATCCCAAATATGTAACATTTTGATGCCACGGTCAACTAATCAGGAAACCCCAATTATGAGAGCACACGAAATAGAATACCAGATTTTCGGTGAAGAAATGCAATATGTAGAAATAGAACTGGACCCGCAAGAAATCGTGATTGCCGAGGCAGGAAGCTTTATGATGATGGACAATAATATCCAAATGGAAACCATTTTTGGCGACGGTTCAGAACAACAATCCGGTATATTTGGCAAACTTTTAAACGCCGGTAAAAGAGTCTTAACCGGCGAGAGTTTATTTATGACCGCTTTCATCAACCAAAACAATACCAAGAGCAAAGTTTCCTTTGCAGCACCCTATCCCGGGAAAATTCTCCCAATTGACCTAACGGAATTTCAAGGAAAATTCATCTGCCAGAAAAGTTCTTTCCTCTGTGCCGCCAAAGGGGTTTCAGTAGGAATGGAATTTTCCAAAAAATTAGGCCGCGGTTTCTTTGGAGGTGAAGGTTTCATTATGCAAAAAATCGAAGGTGACGGAATGGCTTTTGTACATTCAGGAGGTACCTTGGCAAAAAAAGAATTAAGAGCAGGCGAAGTGTTGAAAGTAGATACCGGCTGTATTGTAGGTTTCACTAAAGGCGTTGATTACGACATCGAATTCATTAGCGGAATCAAAAATTCTGTTTTTGGAGGGGAAGGATTGTTTTACGCAACCCTACGAGGTCCCGGAACCGTTTACGTTCAATCGTTGCCTTTCAGCCGACTGGCAGACAGAATCATTGCCTCTGCGCCAAAAGCAGGCGGAAGCAGCCGCGGCGAAGGCAGTTTACTTGGTGGATTAGGGAATTTATTGGATGGCGACAATCGTTATTAGCAGCTAAAACCATTCTCCTAGCCTGTCATCCCGACGAAGGAGGGATCTCACTAGTTTTTCCGATTATGTGATTTATCCTGCGTCGAAATGACGAAACAACAACAGCTTTCAGTAATGGAAGCCGTTGTTGTTTATAAAACATAAGTGACTAAATTTTCTTAATCACTTAATGGTTCAAAAAATTAAAGCAGTAATTTTACACTCGCTCAAAAACGAAACAAAAAAGTGAACCAGATTCAATATAAAAACACAACTATCTCTTATTCCGATACTGGAAAAGGAACTGCAATAGTTTTACTGCACGGTTTTCTGGAAAACCAAAAAATGTGGGACACTTACGTTGCCACATTTGCCAAAAGAAATCGCGTGATTACCATTGATCTGTTGGGCCATGGCGAAACGGGATGTCTGGGCTACGTGCACAGTATGGAGGACAATGCCGATGCGGTACATGCCGTACTCGCTGAGTTGCGCATCCGGAAAGCGATTCTCGTTGGCCATTCGATGGGCGGCTATGTGGCTTTGGCTTTCGCAGAGTTGTATCCCGAAAATGTAAAAGGTCTAGTTTTATTGAATTCTACCGCCAGAGCTGATAGTGCCGAACGAAAATTAAACAGAGCCCGCGCCGTAAAAGCAGTGAAACAAAGCTATACCGGTTTTGTAAGTTTGGCTATAGCCAACCTATTCAGCGAAAACAATCGAGAAAGACTTGTTGAAGAAATTGAAAATACAAAAAAAGAGGCCTTAAAAACACCGCTTCAGGCAATTGTGGCTTCACTCGAAGGAATGAAAACAAGGGCCGACAGACAGGTTTTGTTGCATATTGGCCCTTACCCAAAAATGCTTATTCTTGGCGAAAAAGATCCTATTGTACCATATACAGAAGCCAAAGATCAAATTGAAGATACAGAAGTGGAACTAGTCTCATTCCCTGACGGACACATGTCGCATATTGAAAACCAAGAAGAGCTGACCGAAGTATTATTGCAGTTTTTCAAGAAAGTTTAGAACGTTCCTGTTCTTAAATATCCTTTTTCAATCAACTCGATTTTGTTCTTTAGATGATGCGCTTTCCCCTCTTTCATTAACACCAATTTTGTTGAAATAGCAATCACATTTTCATAATTATGATCTGTAATGATGATTCCTTTTTGTTTTGATTCCTTTTGTATTAACTCATTTACTTTTTCGATCATCAATGGAGACAAGCCATTATAAGGCTCATCCAAAAGAACAAATTGAGAAGCGCTACAGAGAATCAATTTAATTTCAAGATAACGTAATTCACCACCCGATAAATGACTGATTTTTTTTCCTCTCAGGGTTTGAATCATTTCATCCTGACAAAAGGCATCTGTTTTATTTTTTTCGATTGTAAGCGAAATTGCTTTTGTGACTGTAAAGTGATTCGGAATAAAATCGTCTTGGGAGAGGTAACTAATTTCTTTAAACAAATCACTGCTTTTACTTTTTACGGCACCATCTATTCGGACAAACTTAAAATCAGCATTCTCGATTCCGAAGATAATTTTCAACAAGGTTGATTTTCCGGAGCCATTCCTTCCCAATAAACCTATAACATCTCCAGTCTCACATTTCAAATACACATCTGAAAGAATGGATTTGTTGTCAAAGCTTTTCTGAACGCTGTCTACTTCCAGGATATGCTTTTTCAAAATAGTTTACTGATAAAATTAAAAGCGAAGCTTATAAAAACAAGGACTACAAAATTAAAACACCATGCATATAACCAAAGTTCGGTTTTAGAAATATTATTGTTGTAGTAAAATAAATATTCATTTTTTGAACTCACTTCTTTAACCAACAAACTAACTGCAAAACCAATAGTTAAAAAAGTGTACTTGAAAGCTAAAAAACCTGAAAAAAGAACGGGCACAACACAAACAGCCAAATTAAGAACTAAGGTACTTTTGAAAAATTCAAATATATTCAGTGCTTTTTTGATAGGCGTTGTTTCTTGTAAAGAAAGTAAAACGACTGAACAATAATATTAAAATATTGTTAATTAAACGATTATAAAACTGATAACATTGCGATAATCATTGCTAACCTCTAACATTTCATAAAAAACGACTCGCTTTTCATCATTCACAACTCATTAAACTATTTTCTCTTCAAATGGAATACTGACGTCCAATATTTCATTTAACAACAAAACGATCTGGTCGAGATAATTAGAGATTACTTCTTCATTAATAATCGCGTTTGCCTCTTTTCCTTCTTTAAAGTTAAAGGGCAGGAACCCGGATTTTAAGTTTTTGAAAGAAATAATGCCGGCTTCTATTGGTTTTGATTTAGCCTCGGTTTCATACATGTAAGCATACGCCAAAACCTGTATTATTTTGTCATTCTTTATCTCTTCCGTCAGTCCTCTCCACGTCTTCAAGGTCACACTTGCTTTCTCCACCTTACCCGTTTTGTAATCGATAATCCGAATGGTTCCGTTGCGCTCTTCGATTCTGTCGACATTTCCCTTTATCAAAACAGAAAAAGGCAAACTTGGATGTAATATAGTCCTTTGAAACGTTTCCTCTAAAGCGAGTATTTTTATCGCATCGCCTGCTTTAATACTTTCCAATTCCACTTTCAGAAAATTAAAAACATTACGTTTGGCCACTTCAAAAGCCAATAAGTTCCGTCCTTTTTTAATCTCCCCTTCCTTATAGACCACTTTAAATTGTTTTAAAACCTCATCATCTATCTGTTTAAAACAATTTTGAATATCCTGCTCGGAAACAAACTTCCCGACAAACGGATCGTAAAGGGCTTTTAAAGTTTCGTGAATAATCGTACCTAAAGTATTTAAAGCGATATTCTCCTCCACTTCTTCGACCTCCCGAATTCTCAAAATCTTCTGGAAATAAAACTGAATAGGATTCCTGATATAACTCGTCAATGCCGAAGGAGAAAAGCCTACGCTAGCTATTTCTTTCAAACGGTTCATCACGGCTTCTGATTTCTCAATTACCATAGGTGTATAAGCCGTTTCAGGTAGAACTGCATTGTAT
>JBLIHD010000038.1:0-10158 GCA_047636335.1 Flavobacterium sp. | reverse complement strand
TCAACATGTCCATACAGACGCTTCCAAGTACTTTTGCTTTTTTATCCTTGATGGTAACAAATCCAACTCCATTTCCCCAAGCTCTCGAAATCCCGTCGGCATAACCAATTGGAATCGTCGCGACTTTAGTCGTTTTGTCCGCCATGAATTTCCGGCCATAGCCCACACTCTCCCCGGCGGAAATGGTCCTGATTTGGGAAATAACCGACTTCAAAGTGCCCACATTCTCCAAATATTTTTGTTCTGAAGGATCATTAGACACCCCATATAGCCCTATTCCCAATCGAACCATATTAAACTGTGCTTCGGGGAAATTACTGATTCCCGAGGTGTTCAAAATATGTCGAATGGGGTTTATTCCCAATTCGGCTACTATCTTTGACGATAATTTATCGAACAACTGTATCTGTGACACGGTAAAGTCACGGTGCTTCAAATCATCACTTGTGGCCAGATGGGATAAAATGCTTTTTATCTCCACGGTGTCATTTCCTTTCAGGGTGACAATAAGTTCTTCAATGGTGTCTTCTTCAAAGCCCAAACGATGCATACCGGTATCCAATTTGATATGAATGGGAAAATGTTTCAGGTTTTTGTGTTTCGCGATTTTCAGAAAAGCGTGCAAGCCTTTCAAACAATATATTTCTGGTTCCAATTGGTATTGGATAATTGCCGAAAAGCTGGTGTTCTCCGGATTAAGTACCATGATAGGCAGATGGATACCCCCGTTTTTTAGCGAAATCCCTTCATCGGCGAAAGCCACACCCAGATAATCCACTTTATGGTGTTCAAGTAATTTGGCAATTTCAAGTCCGCCATTCCCATAGCCAAAAGCCTTTACCATCACCATGATTTTGACATTAGACCTCAGCTTTGATTTGAAATAGTTCAGGTTGTAACTGATAGCATTCAGGTTGATTTCAAGGACCGTCTCATGTGTCTTTTCTTCCAATAAATAAACGATTTCCTCAAATTCAAAAGAACGCGCCCCTTTTATCAAAATAGTCTCACTGGCAAAATCTAGGTTTTCAAAATTAGAGACAAATTCGGCCGTGTTTTTGAAAGTAATGCAGTTGGCAAATTTATCTTTGAATTCGGAGATGATTTCCCCTATCCCGATCACCCGGCTAATATTATTGGAAACAATCAGTTGGGCCAACTTCGAATAAAGCTCCTCGTTAGACAGGCCACTTTGAAAAATATCCGAGAGAATAACCGTTTTACTTTTAAATTGTTTTTGGCTCTCCAGAAAATCAAGCGCTATTTTTAAAGACTGAAAGTCGGAACTATAACTGTCATCGATAAGACTGCAACTGTTGATTCCTGTTTTAACTTTCAATCGCATTTCAACCGGAAACAGCAATAGCATCCTCGACTGGATCGTCGCACTGTCATAGTTCAAATACAATAACAGCATTAAACAGGAAATGGCATTTTCTATGGATGCCTTGTCCTGAAACGGAATGTTTAATTCATATGAATTCCCTTTATATTTATAGTGGAGCGTCGTACCCTGATTTACTGTCTCTTTTTTAAACACTAAAACATCCACTTCTTCCATATCAAAACTCCAGCTAAATGTTTTTGTTTTTGGTAAGATGCATTTGTCAACACGATCGTTTTTTTGATAAATAACCAACCCCGCATTCTTAAAAAGAAGCGCTTTTTCCTTTATTTTTTCTTCGACATTCGTAAAGCCTTCGTCATGTGAAGAGCCAATGTTCGTCAGGATTCCAATTGTGGGCTTAATTACGGCTTCCAGCTTTCCCATTTCAGCAACCGTAGAGATTCCCGCCTCAAAAATCCCAAGATTATGCTTTTCATTGATGGCAAGAACCGACAAGGGAACACCTACCTGCGAATTGTAGCTTTTTGGACTTCTGATCACGTTAAAATCGGGGCTCAATAGGAAATTCAACCATTCCTTCACGATAGTCTTGCCGTTACTCCCGGTCAAACCAATAACGGGGAATTCGAAAAGACCGCGATAATAACCCGCAAATTGTTGTAATGCATCTAGCGTGTTTTCCACTACCATAAAATTTGCCTTTCCCTTACTTTCTTCAGGGATATAGGTCACTACAAAATTTTGCACGCCTATCTCTATCAAATCATTGATAAAAACATGGGCATCGTTATTGGGGCCAACCAATGCGAAAAACAAGGTATGGGAACTGTTTTGCAATGAACGGCTGTCGATAGAAACCGTGTCGATTTCTGCCGGAGAATTATTCCCAATCCACTCGGCATTAAGTACCGGAATAATCTGTTTTAGTAATATGCTCATTTATTTGGAATGCGATTGACGCTAATATGTTATAATATCTAAAAGGAAAAATCACTTTTACGAAACTTTCTCAAAAATAACACTTCTTTTTAAAATGTAAGCATTGCGGGCGCAGAATTTCAGGATTAATAGAAGATTAAGGGCTTTCGAAAATTTCCACTCCTTTTAGCTCCAACTTAAAATCAAGAAGATAATTAAGCTACTATTTTTTCGATATTCCATATATTTGTAGGGCTAATCAATTAAAGAAATGTTGAAAAAATTACTTCCCCTATTTTCATATGTTTTTCACCCCGTATTTATTCCGGCTTATGCCACTTTATATTATCTTTTTTTGAATAATTCCAATTTCGGAAGTCAAGAAAAATACTTTATCTTATCCCAGATCGCTATTATCACGATACTAATTCCAATTTTGTTTTTTTTTATATTGCGTTATTCGGGGAAAATTGGGTCCATTATGGCTCCCGGATTATCTGAACGGAAATTACCTCTGCTCATCCAATCCTTTTTGATTATACTCTTGGTTCGGAACAGCATCACGGTCGACCGCTATACGGAGCTGCATTTTTTCCTGTTGGGAGCATTATTCAGCACGCTGATCGCACTGCTGCTGCTATTCGTTAAGAAAAAGGCAAGCCTTCATATGATGGGAATAAGCGCGCTGACCCTATTTGTTTTTGGACTCACTTTGCGTTATCAAACGCAAAACATCGGTTTAATCATGTTCTTAATACTTATGAACGGTTTTGTGGCTTCTTCGCGATTAGTGATGAAAGCACATACCAACACAGAATTAATCATAGGAATACTTTTGGGAACTATTCCGCAAATACCGCTGTTGTTCTTGTGGCTATAAAATGTAAAAAACAACCCCAATATTAAGCGCCTTCATATCTATGGTTTCGCCTTCAATTTTTGCCGATTTAAAAAGGGAATTTAATCCGTAATGGGCATACACATTTATTGTGTTGTAGCCCGCTGAAATATAGAGCCCATAAAGGAACTTATTAAAATCCTTGTTATTCGAAACGACTATTTTATTTTCGGCATTGGTAAAAACAGATTTGTTGTACAGCAAATAACTGAATTTAAGGCCACCATAAATTCTCCAAAACTTATGACTTTCATAAGTTGACGTTCTCCACCTGAACTCGATAGGCACATCAACCAACAATTGCTTGAACTTGTTTTTGTCATAAATCGCTTTGGAGTCAATAATAGAATAAACCGGCGTTTGTCCAGCTTTCGATATAAAAAGATTTTGATTGTAATTGTTATAGGAAAAACCAACCCCTGAAGCGATTGCAATGGTCCTGTCATCGTTTATGGGCATATCCCTAAGAAAACCTGCCGAAAGACCAACAGAAAACTTGTTTTGCGACAAGCCCACCGGTTTTTGTTGTAATGTATTATAGGTAAACCCAAAATAGAACTGGTCTTCCCTGTACAGAGAATCGATTTTTACCTCGTTACCTTCTTCATTTATTTCGGTTTCCTGCGAAAAACCATTAAAAAACGACATTAAGAGAAAACAGCTTAAAATTAGTCGCATATTGTTATTATTGTTTAATGATTGCTCCATTTTAGTCTTGGATACATTTCCCTGACCCTATTGTTATATACTGTTTCACAAATATAGGATTTTGAGGGCTTCCTGTCACTAATCAGGTCAAAAAAACATATACGGTACATCAAAATACCAGAAATGAAATTCCATTAAAAAACCCCGCTAAAATCATCAACGGGGTTTTTGTTGTATCACTATATCTATTTATCATACCTGATACTGTCCTAGATGCAAGGAAAAGATAATTTACTTTACGATCCTAGTTCAACAGATGCTAGTAAAAATAATAAAACAAGTATAGATAAACTTACGGTAGTAAAAACAAACGCACCTATATATAAAAACATGTCGCTATTCTTTTTGGTTGTTTTCATTTTATTTCCTTTAGTTTACGTGTGTTTTACCGCTATTTAATGTGTGTATGTTTTTAGAAAAAAAAGGTATTAATGCGTTCTTTATTTGACATCTAAAAGTACGACCTTATTATATAATGGACAAATAAACTCGACGAAGTGCACAAATAGCATTAATTTATAACATTATTCTTACGTAAAATTCTTACACGAACACCATCCAATACAAATAATTAGCCTCAACTGTTTGTGAATCAATTATTGAAAGGTTGTTAGCCTGTTTTAACAATGAGAAAACCCCAAGCACTTTTTACAAGCGATTGGGGTTTTATTCCGTAGAGAGAAAGGGATTCGAACCCTCGATATGTTACCATATACACGCTTTCCAAGCGTGCGCCTTCAGCCACTCGGCCACCTCTCTATTAAGGTTTGCAAATAACACGAAAAAAAATGAGTTACAAAAGCAAAAAGCGATATTATATCATTTCTCCTCGCAAAGATGTTTCAAAAATCTCTTTGAACTCGTTCGGAGCAATATTTTGGCCCAATAAATACATCAATTTCGTAATGGCCGCTTCAGTGGTAATATCCTTGCCGGAAATGACCCCAATTTCTTTCATTGAAGTACTGGTTTCATATTGACCCATATTTACACTACCCGCTGAACATTGCGTAACGTTAATGATATGTAAGCCCTTATTTATAGCTTTAACCAACAACGATATAAACCAATCTTCTGTAGGCGCATTTCCAGAACCATAGGTTTCAAGTACAATTCCCTTTAAATTACGGATATCCAGAATTGCGGACAAAACCACCTCACTCATTCCGGGAAACATTTTAACGATAACTACGTTCTTGTCTAAATTTTCATGAACCACCAAACTTTTGCTTTGCTGTTTGGGTAACAATAATTCCCTTCTAATCTTTAGGTTGACACCCGATTCCACCAATTCAGGATAGTTTGGGGAAGTGAATGCCTTAAAGTGCTCCGCATTTATTTTGGTCGTTCTGTTTCCCCTATACAATTTATACTCAAAATAAAGGCAAACTTCACTAATTACCGCTTCACCGTCCTCTCGTAATGAAGCGATTTGGATGGCCGTAATCAAGTTTTCTTTGGCATCAGTACGCAAGTCTCCGATTGGCAATTGAGACCCCGTAAACACGACCGGTTTCGACAAATTCTCGAGCATAAAACTCAATGCAGAAGCCGAGTAAGACATAGTGTCCGAACCGTGAAGCACTACAAATCCATCAAATTCCAAATAATTTTCTTCAATAATCGAAGCCATTCTAGCCCACTCTTCAGGATTCATATTAGACGAATCAATGGGGTCTTCAAATGAGATGGTCTCAATCTCACATTCTAGTTGTTTCAACTCGGGAATCCTGTTCAATAACTTGCTGAAATTAAAGGCTTTTAGCGCACCGGTGTCAAAATCTTTTCGCATTCCGATGGTACCGCCAGTATATAATAAAAGTATTTTAGCTTTCGAGTTCATTATGGTATTTTAATTTATTGACAACCGGATTAGCGTACATCACCAACAGTCCTTGCAATGCGATAGGGTTTTCTGCGTCTATTCGCATTTCTAATCTCCGCTCAAAAAGCGATTTTTCGTCTTCGGTGTATAAATGAGCATACCCATTGCTGTTATTCAAAATGTCATAGGCAATATAATTAGTGGGCCATAATCTATAATTACTCAATATGGAATCATCAATTACTTGCGCCAAGGCCAATATTTGCTTATTTGGCTTGTCAAACTCTTCCTTGATTTTATCGGTCTCCTTATCCACCACATCTCCTATGTGCATGTGTATTCTTTTCTTCTGTCCCATAACTCCACTGAGAAGAGTCATAAAATCCTCATTTTTTTCTTTGATGTATATCTCATTATTAGCCTCGGCCAGTAATTGCGGAATTTTCAAGACGTCAGTAGGGTCGTATTCATAGGAAATTGAAACCGGGACCACTTTGATGTTTTTGAAATAGTCCATAAGATCCATTCCATTAGAAGCCATTCCTACCATTTTTAAAACCCCAGGGTTCGTGGCATCATTTCCGTCTTTAGTTCTTCCTTCCCGTTGCGCAATCCAAACGGATCTGCTTTCCTCTTGCAACAAATGACTAATATACTCCGATAATATTCTTGAACTCTCTAACATCTCTCTTGGCGTCAAACCTCTTCGAACTAGAAAATTTCGATTCATCTTTGCCAATACGTTCAAAAAATCTTTTTTAACCAAATTATCCCCAATCGCAGATGCAGTCATTACCAAGCCATGCTCAAATAATGCCGTATTTAACAAAGTGGTATCTAAAAGGATGTCTCGATGATTGGATACAAATAAATAAGACTCCCCCTTTTTTAACTTTTCAAAACCAGAAGTCGTCAAACCATCAGAACTTTTTTCAATAATTTTTCGCATGGATTGATAGATAAAATTACATTGAAAATCACGAATGGATTGCGTTTTTCTCAATTGCTCTTTCCACACGGAGTCTTCTACATCCGGAAAAGTAAAATTCATCAATGCCTTCATCATCGGATGATTGATCACTTTCAATATGGCATCGTTTATTTCGGCGTCATAAAATGGCCGTATAGCGTCAAATTTTTGCATTTTTTGTAATTTTAAGTGAGCAAATGAACAAAAAAAATATTAAATTACAATCAATTATGCTTTAAATACCGAAAACTTCCTTAGAATTTGCAGTTGTCATATTCGCAATATCTTTTGCCGGAAGGCCGTAAATGTAGGCCAGCTTATCAAGTATATTAACTAGGTAACTGCTTTCATTTCTTTTTCCTCGAAATGGAATCGGAGCAAGGTAAGGAGAATCAGTTTCTAAAACGATGTGTTTCAAATCAATTTGACCTAGGAACTGGTCAATCTTTCCGTTTTTGAAAGTAACCACTCCCCCAATTCCCAATTTCATATTATAGGATATCGCCTGCAATGCTTGCTCATAAGTCCCAGTAAAGCAATGAAATATCCCGAACAAATCAGTCGATTTTTCCTCTTCCAAAATCTCAAATATTTCAGCAAAAGCTTCACGACAATGGATTACAATTGGCAATTTATACTTTTTTGCCAACTGGATCTGCTTTCTGAATGCCGTTTGCTGTTCCTTCACATGCGTTTTGTCCCAATACAAATCGATACCGATCTCACCAATCGCGTAGAATTTTCTCTTGACCAGCTCCTCTTCAACATGTTGCAACTCTTCCAGATAATTGGCCTTTACATAGGTAGGGTGCAATCCCATCATAAGGAAGACATTGTCCGGATAATTTTTTTCCAAATCATACATGGACTTGGTGCAAGAAGAGTCTATAGCAGGAATAAAGAATCGCGTTACACCTGCCTGAAAAGCTCTTTTAATCATTTCATCACGATCCTGGTCAAATTCCTCTGAATATAAATGGGTGTGCGTATCTGTAATTGTCATTGTTTTCTTTTAATGAAACAAAGTTACTATTTTGAATTGTTGTTTTTTAGATTCTTGGTAATTTAGATTACTTTTGATTTTCAGCTTTGAACTATGAAAAATCTCCACGATATCCTCAAAAAGGAAAAATACAAAAAAATCAAATTTAAAATCACCAAGACGCAGCACCTTTTGATAAAAGCAAAAATAAATGGCGTGGTTGGTAACTTCATCCTGGACACGGGAGCATCAAACAGTTGCGTAGGGTTCGAAAGCATTGTCTTATTCCAACTTCAGGCAGAAGATTCCAAGACTAAAGCCTCTGGAGCGGGAGCGACAGGAATGCAAACACAAACGGCCTCTAATAACACTCTTCAGCTAGGTTTATGGAAAGACATCAAATTTGATTTGGTGATTTTCGATTTGTCTCATGTCAACGAAGCATTGATTCAACATAAATCAAAACCAGTGCATGGCATAATTGGGGCCGATGTATTGATGAAAGGGAAAGCGATTGTAGATTACTACAATCATTACTTGTATCTATTAAAATAGAATTTTCTTTGCAAAAAAAATAATCAAAAAATATAATGTATTCTTTAATAGGAAATAACTAGGCACTCAATAGACTCTAATTATTTCATTTCTTCCTATAAGTGCGAATAAAATATACGTTTAGAATCTAAGTTACCCTTCATCTCCATATTAGTTCATTATTATATTTATCAGTAAAAGTAAAAAACATAATTAATAATAAAAAGCCGTTTGAAAATAGATTCAAACGGCTTCGTAAACAAAACTAAAGTTACTAATTACTTCAATAAACTAGAATTTAAATTGCAACAGGACCTCATTTGTGCTTTTGACACTTGCTAACTGAGCTCTTGAACTAACTTCATAAGCAAACCCTACAACAAATCTTTTACTTAAAGTAATACTTGCCATTGCCGCGACAGCTTTATCAGTTCTATACATCCCACCAATTTCAAAATTATTGTTTATCATCAGCATAGTGCTAAAATCAACAGAAACGGGAGCCGCCGATGTATACCTAGCCATAAACGAGGGTTTTAAAATTAATGTGCCCAAAGGGTTTAAGTTAACATCATAACCACCACTTGCATAAACCTGAGGCCTATTAGTGCTAACCAAAGCATAACCATCATCATTTTTGACATTTTTAAACGAAACTAATTTCGGAACAGAAAGGGATAAAAAATATTTATTGCTTTTTAAAACTGCTCCTACACCCACATTGGGACTAAAACTATTAATTGAGGCAAACGCTGGATCTATATCAACTGAATAGAACTCTAAACCTGACGTATTGATATTAAAAGAATTTCCACCTGCTTTAATACCCAAATACAAATCGGTTACTTCGTTTAATTTTACTAAATAAGACAAATCAATTCCAACAGAGGTTTGTCTCTCAATAAACGTTTCTTCATTCAATACAGAAACTCCAAAACCTAAATTCTTTCCAAGTGACGTTCCAAATGAAACCGCTTGCGTTTTGGGAGCGTCTTTTATCCCTGTCCACTGCGAACGTATTGATCCCGAAATGAGAGTTTGATTATCAATCCCAGCATAAGCAGGATTGATAATATTCATTTGATTTTTATAGAAAGCAAAATTATTAGCCTGTTGAGCTTTAAGAGAACTACTTAACAGAAGTATTCCTGCAGTTAGCAGATAGAATATATTTTTCATATTGATATTTTAAAAATTAATTAGCGATATAAATCCACCCTTGTAAGTCAATTGAACCGTCTCCTCCTAGGTCTACTTGATAAAAATAAGAACCTGCAGCTACAATTTCCCCAGTGTTTTTGTAAGCACCATCCCAAAGATTATTATAGTCTCTTGAGAAAAACACCTCTCCTCCTGTTTTATTAAAAACTCTAACCTGAGTATTTGGATAATTTTCAATATTTTTAATAAACCAGGTGTCGTTTATACCGTCGCCGTTTGGAGAAAACCCTTGAGAAACTTTAACTTGATTCTCTTCAACACAGATATCTCCTACGCCATCATTATTTGCATCTTCTTGCTTTGGATTATAAAACTCTGGACAGTTGTCAACATTATCAGCTACCCCATCAAAGTCATGATCGTCATTGAATATCTCAATTGTAAATGTTATTTTTTGAGACGCTTTAGAGTTTGTCGCCGTAACCGTGTAACTAACAGGAGCATTCTCTACTGTTGGTTTTCCCACAATTGAACCTGAAACCGTATCAAAACTCATCCCTTTTGGCATTTCTGGACTGATACTAAATGTTGGTGAAGGATCGGCAATAACAGTAGGTGTTACAGATATTATATCCTTATTTATCAAGAATCTCAAATTGCCTCCATAACTCAAAGTTATTGACGGCGCCGGTATTGGCACTACTGCTGCGCCAAAAGCAACATCATCAAAATAATATGTCTTCTCTCCTGCTGTTGCTCCTGTTGTACCAAAATTGAAAAAGATAGACGCCTTATCGTATACAAAAGCTAAATT
>JBLIHD010000037.1:0-10195 GCA_047636335.1 Flavobacterium sp. | reverse complement strand
ACTTTGCTAGACTTTAAACATCCGTTTCAAGGGGATAGCGTAGTTGCTTTTATTGGAATTGCGGCATCATTCTGCGCAGTGTTAATCCTGTTGATCTTCAGAATGTCAAAAAAAATTGAAGAAAAAATGAACGACAAGCTGTAACTATGTTTGATGTTTTAATTCTCGGGGGAGGCGTTTCCGGTATTTCATGTTCACTTGTATTAGGTTCCGCAAAAAATAAAGCTTTTGTCACCGGAAAAAAGATCGGGATTCTGACGCATCAAAAAGCATCTTCGCTGCAAGAAGCAGTTTTTAATAATGCTTATGGAGTTGCGCCAGGGACTTTGGGTTCTGACCTTTTAAAAGAAAGCACCCAGCATTTGTCTGACATTTACCCGCACATCACACAAATTCCAAACGAAAAGGTTCTTAAAATTGAAGGGCAATTTCCTGAATTCACTGTCACCACCAACAAGCACAGCTATAAATCCAAAATAATTGTCATTTGTATTGGCGCGGCAAATACGTTTTCCATCGAAGGGCTAATGCAATATATCGAGCCGCACCAAAAATCATTACCCGAAAAGCAAAGGGTTCAATTGCGAAACGCAGACCACAAGGTGGCCGAAGGGGTTTATGTGACTGGTACCCTTGCCGGCTGGAGAAGCCAATTGGCTATCGCTGCCGGAAGCGGAGCCTCTGTCGCAACGGATATTCTTACTTTATGGAACAACGGCGTTCAAACCCATGCGCACGACAGCATTAGATAAATAGAAATTAGCATATTAGAAAATTAATGTTAGATTTACCTTTTTTATAAACCTAACATATGCTTTCATTTCTTTTAGGCCTTGCCAGACTCCTCGTTTTTATTATTTACATTTCGGTTTTATCAATTACTTTTTATTTCGCAAGTTTTTTTTGGAACAAGGAAAAAACGGCTTTCAATGCATTGATATTGCGCGATTTTATAATCAAATTAACAAATTCTATATTAGGAATCCGCACGATCGTATATGGAGAGCTACCAACAACGCAAGGATTGATCATAGCCAACCACCGTTCCTATTTTGACCCAATAGTCATTGTAAGCCATATACATGCCTTCCCGGTAGGCAAGAAAGAAGTGGAATCATGGCCGCTCATTGGCTATATCTGCAAAATATCGGGAGTGATTTTTGTTGACAGGCAGAATCAAGAAAGCAGGCAACAAGCAGCTGAGGATATTAAGAGTATCCTTGACAAAGGATATTCAGTGATTAATTTTCCGGAAGGCACAACTGATATTTTGCCTACGACAGTGGATTTTAATTATGGCTCGTTTAAGACCGCCACAAAAATAAAAGCGGCCATTATTCCAGTCGCAATAGATTATAAAGAAAAATCAGACGCTTTCGTCAATGACGACACCTTTATCCCCCATTTTTTGAAATGTTTCGGAAAACTGACTACCGAAATAAAAATCACTTATTTTCCGCCACTATACTCTGAAGATGCAGAATATCTATTGAAGACTTCCAAAGAAATGATAGACAAGGAACTTATCCGTTTCAGGAAAGATTGGGATAATGAGAAATAAAAACTCTTCGCTATAGAATCCCGCACATTAGCTTTTGTTATTTAAAACCGCTTTAATCATGGCATCTTCCTTTAGGACAATTTCATAATAGTTCTTCTCCCCATACAACTGTCGGGCAAATTCGGCCGTAAGATATCGTTTTACAATTTCCTTGCTGCTTGTCAGCTTTATGTCCAATCCGTTTTTGTAAAGCTTTTTCTGAAAATGGTTAAAATACAAATTGGTAGCGTTCATTTTGGAAACAAAATCCTCAAATGAAAGCCCTTTAAAAATACTTCTGTCGCGGTCCACTTGCTCAAAAACAAAATTACCCACGATACCTGACTGCATTAAATAAACGATATTTTCATTTCCGTGTTCCACTTCAAGCGGTATGAAAATATCAGGCACGATACCTCCCCCGCCATATACGATCTTCCCTTTTGGAGTTTTGAATTTCAAACTATCCACCACTTTGATGCTGTCTTTTTCATAAAGCTCCCCTTTTTCAAAACGCGATTCCGATTCTTTAAAATACTCTTCATTCCCTTCGGAATAGGGCTTTTGAATGGATCGCCCTGTAGGGGTATAATATCGGGCAACGGTCAATCGCACTGCGGAACCATCGGCAAAATCCATTTCGCGTTGCACCAATCCTTTACCAAACGACCTACGACCTACAATAGTTCCCCTGTCATTGTCCTGAATGGCACCTGCAAGAATTTCGCTTGCAGAAGCACTATTTTCATTGATTAACACAAATACGTTTCCATTCTCAAAACCGCCCTTTTTAGTGGCATAGGTTTTTTTGATACTGCCTTTTTTGTTTTTGGTGAAAACGATCAATTGTTTGTCTTTCAATAGTTCATCGGCAATATCAATGGCTTCATCCATATATCCACCACCGTTATCCCTAAGATCAATAACGAGTGTTTTCGCACCCTCTTTTTTTAATTTGGTCAGCCCTGCCTTGAATTCTTCAAAGGTCGTCTCGGCAAATCGATTAATTTTTATGTAACCTGTGCTGCCGTTCAAGAGTACCGCCACATCGACACTTTTCAAAGGAATGACATCCCTTTTAATTTTTACTTTTATTTTTTTTCCTTCTGATTTCCTATAAATTGTTAGTTCAACAACGGAGCCCTGTTCCCCTTTTAAGCTAGAAAACAAACTGTCACTGGGTAATTTACGCCCAAAAAGCTTTGTCTTTCCCGCATATAAAATTCTATCTCCCGCTTTAATTCCCGCTCTTGCCGAAGGACCGTCTTCAACAGGTCTTATGATAGCTAAAGAATCTTTGTACATATAAAAATTAACTCCGATTCCCACAAAGTCGCCTTTCATGTTCTCAGCGACTTGGGCTTGCTCACTAGGCGGCATATACACGGAATGAGGATCAAGTTGTCCTAAAATGTTATCGACGGTTATGTTTACTATGGAATCTGTATTCACGTCATCCACATATTCATTATCGATAAAATCAATAAGTTTATTGAGTTTTGTTTTTGAAGTGCTGCTTGCTGAAAAATAATTTTCGTTAGACGAGTTCAAAAGCCCACCCAGGGCAAACCCAATTGCGAGAGTAGCGCCAAAAAAGATAGGAAGGTATTTAATATTCTTTTTCATTTATTCTTCTAGTGCCGGGATATGCTCAACAATCACTCCCGCTTTTAATAAAAACTGGATTCCGGAATCATCACGGTATCCATTATGATACACCACTCTTTTTATCCCAGATTGGTGTATTAATTTACTGCATTCTTTGCAGGGCGAAAGGGTTATATACAAAGTTGCCCCTTCACAGGACTGGGTGGATCTCGCCACTTTCAGGATTGCATTTGCCTCCGCATGTAAAACATCCCAACGTGTCAATCCTCCCTCGTCTTCACAGCAATTTTCAAAACCGGAAGGCGTTCCATTATAACCGTCAGAAATTATCATTCTATCACGAACAATTATCGCGCCAACTTGTCTCCTTTTGCAATACGACAAAAGCCCCCACTCTGTGGCAATTCTAAGATACGCTTTATCGTATTTATTTAATTTTTTTGTTTCCATTTTTATCTTGTCCAAATTTCATTTTCGATTATCATTGGCAATACCACTCCTATCACGAATGCCGAAAATACCAATGCCCAATCCCTTCTTGAGAATCTAAAAACAGTCTGTACAATGTACGACAAAATCAGAACAATAAAAACCACGACAATTTGCGCAGCTTCAATTCCTAATGCGAACTCGGACAAAGGCAATAATTTAGATACGGCACTTCCGCCAAGAATCGATTTGAAGTAGTTTGAAAAACCCAACCCATGTATTATCCCAAAAAACAGGGTAATAAAAAAAATTAGATTCAAACCCTGATTTTTATTTGACTTGCCTGCGGTTAAAAGGTGATAAAATGCCGTTATCAAGATAGTTATCGGAATTAACAACTCAACCACGCTTACTTTGATGGCAATAATGCCAAAAACGGAAAGCAATAAAGCCATTGTATGACCTATCGTAAAAAGCGATACTAAAAGCACTATTCTCTTCCAGTCTCTGAAAGAAAACGGAATAGCCAATGCGATTAAGAACAGAACATGATCATAAGAATGTACGTCTAAAACATGCTTTAATCCTATTTGAAAATAAATCCAAAACTGTGACATAGGTTAAATAATTAAATTGATAAAAGGGTTTGTAAACTTACGATTAATTTTGAAAATGACTGAATTGAACCTGTAAATCCTCAATTATATTTTATTACAAACCATAGTAGTTAAAGAAAAACTAAAAAGAAAATTAATATTTTAAAAATTGAATTATCTTTGTCGAATATAAATAAAAAATTAACTATGTCATTTTCAGATTTATTTGATAGCGAATTCAAACAAAGAAATAAAGGTCACTTTTCTTCCATTGTAAGATTAGCATTAGCAGACGGGATTTTTGCCCCGGAAGAAAAAGAATTTTTAGACAAATTAGCTATTCGACTGGAAATTTCTCTAGCAGAATATGAAGAAATTCTAGAGAACCCCACAAAATACCCAATCAACCCACCCTATTTATATGCGCAACGATTAGAGCGTCTATATGACTTAGCCCGAATAGTTAATGTAGATCATATACTGGGGGATAAGCAAGAGATTATGTTGAGAAAACTTAGTTTAGGGATCGGATTCACGCCTGAAGATGTAGAAGCTATTGTTACTTCAGCACTATCATTGGTAGACGAAAAAATAGACTTGGACGACTTCCTTTTGGCAATGCAAAAACATGAATAAATAAGTAAATAAAAAAAGCCCTAAAAATTTAGGGCTTTTTTCTTTTTAGTATTTGCTTAATTTTGCTTCGTGCATAAACTCTTCCGCTTTTTGGACCATATTATAACTCCCACAGAAAAACGGGACACGTTCATGTAATTCCTTTGGTTTAATTTCAACTATTCTTCCAAAACCATCAGACGCTTTTCCTCCAGCCTGCTCTACGATAAATGCCATCGGATTGCATTCGTACAACAGTCGTAGTTTCCCTTTTGGCGCTTTAGAACTTGTTGGATAAATATAAATTCCTCCTTTTATCATATTTCTATGAATGTCGGAGACTAGGCTTCCTATATAACGAGAAGTATAAGGCCTGTCACCCTCTTCCGTTTGGCAATACTTAAGATAGTTTTTAACACCTTGGGGGAAATGAATATAGTTCCCCTCATTAATGGAATAAATATGTCCATCTTCGGAAAACTTCATATTTGGATGCGACAAATAAAATGTTCCGATTGCCGGGTTTAACGTAAAACCGTTTACTCCATAACCAGTTGTATAAACAATCATTGTCGATGTACCGTAAATCACATATCCTGCAGCAACTTGACTTGTGCCTGGTTGCAGGAAGTCTTCTATTGTCACGGGTGTTCCTTCTGGAGTTATTCTTCTGTAAACAGAGAAAATCGTCCCCAAAGAAACATTTACATCTATATTAGACGAACCGTCCAGCGGATCTATCAAAACCACATACTTGTTGTTGTGACAGTTGTCACTACCCTGCACAGTTATAAAATCGTCATTTTCTTCCGAAGCTATGCCACATACAATTTCGCGGTTTATTAAGGTTTGAATAAAAACCTCATTGGCATAAACATCAAGTTTTTGTTGGTCTTCTCCTTGAATGTTTTGTTCACCTACCGCTCCCACTATGTCCACCAATCCAGCTTTATTCACTTTATAATTGACGACCTTGGCTGCCAATCGGATTGAATTAATGATTCTGGATAATTCGCCAGACGAATATTGAAAGGCATTTTGGTTTTCAATGATAAATTCCCCTAAAGTCTTGTTGCGTTCTTTCATTGCGAAATCGATGTAGTTAGTTTAAGGTCACAAATATCGCTTATTTTGTGAAATTGAATTCAATAAAATTTACTTAGTTTGGCCGTATTGTATATTTGTTGGTAAAATAGTTGAATTAGGAGTTGGAAAAGCTTTATTTTAAGCTTTCAAACCTTTAAAATTACATTATATGAATATTAGAAGAGGAAAAGCCGAAGATATGAGCGCAGTTTTGGGATTGATCCAAGAACTGGCGGATTATGAAAAAGAGCCCGATGCGGTTTTAGTGACGGTAGACGATTTGGTTCGGGATGGTTTCGGCTCCAATCCATTATTTTATGTTTTTGTCGCGGAAGTCGAATCAGATATTGTAGGAATTGCATTATACTATTACCGATACTCCACTTGGAAGGGGAAGATAATCCATCTCGAAGATTTAGTGGTAAAAGATAAGATGAGAGGAACGGGATTAGGCTATGCTTTATATTCTGAAATCATAAAACAAGGCAAGAAGGACAATGTACTCAGAATTGACTGGCATGTCCTCGACTGGAACACCCCCGCGATTGAATTTTATGAAAAATCAGGTGCAAAAGTACTTAAAAACTGGTATCTAGCACAAATGGATGAAGAAGGGATTAATTATTTCGTCGATAATAGACTGAAATAAATTTACAAAATTATTTGTTTAAAAAAATATGAGAGTATTCAAGTTTGGAGGAGCATCCATAAAAGATGCCGAAGGGATCAGAAACGTTTACGAAGTTTTACAAAAAGTAGGTTTTGAGGATGTACTGTTGGTAGTTTCCGCTATGGGAAAAACCACAAATGCGCTCGAAGCGGTCATAAAAGACTATTTTGACAAATCATCTACTTTGCAATCATCTGTTCAAGAAGTCAAAAAGTACCACAACCAAATCTTATTGGATTTATTCGAGGACGACAAAAATGAAGTTTTCGTCGCTGTAAAGTCTCATTTTTCAGATTTAGAATATTTTTTGGCCCATAACAAATCCCCAAACTATGATTTCGTTTACGATCAAATCGTGAGTTTCGGAGAATTGATTTCCACAACTATATTGAGCCATTTCATGAATTTTATGAATATTAAAACACAATGGATTGATGTTCGAAATTTCATTAAAACGAATTCAAACTATAGGGATGCAGAAGTGAATTGGGACTTAACGCAAAAAAACATTTCAAAAAACATAAAAAGAAAAATTTTAAACGTTACCCAAGGATTCTTGGGTTCAAATGAAAATAATTTCACGACTACATTAGGTCGTGAAGGTTCTGACTATACCGCCGCAATCTTCGCTTATTGCTTGAATGCAGAAAGTGTAACCATCTGGAAAGATGTACCGGGAGTAATGAACGCGGACCCAAGGTATTTTGAAAATACGAGTTTACTGAATCAGATCTCTTATCGCGAAGCGATAGAGTTAGCGTTTTATGGCGCAACCGTTATCCATCCAAAAACATTACAACCTTTGCAAAAAAAGGAAATTCCATTGTATGTTAAGTCTTTTATCAATCCTTTACTGAAAGGAACAAGCGTTTCTAAAGGTGCTGCATTAGAGCCTTTTTTACCCTGCTTTATTGTCAAAAGAAACCAATTACTAATTTCCCTTTCGTCAATTGACTTCTCTTTCATCATGGAGGAAAATATCAGCGAAATCTTCGCTTTGTTCCATGAATTCAAACTCAAAGTAAACTTAATTCAGAATACCGCAATTAGTTTCGCAGTATGCGTGGAAGATAAATTTGATAACTTTAAAAGTCTGAATACCATATTGTCAAAAAAATTCAAAGTTGACTTTACCGAAAATGTGACTTTATATACCATTAGACATTTTAATGATATGGCCACGCAAACAGTTGAACAAGGTAAAAAAGTGATTTTAAAACAAGTAAGCACGGAAACCATGCAAATCGTTACCAGCGACGATAAATAATAAAACATTAATCGTTATTGCATCACAATCGTCCACAATAATATAGAATACACTACTTTTGAGACATAGACGTTATTTCATTTATGTTAAAAAAAGTATTGCTATTAGCGATGATTATTTACTTTTCTGGGCTAAAAGCCCAGGAAAATAAATCATTATACAAAACAAAGAAAATACTCGTTTCCAAGGACAGCATTCATCTTGAAAACGAAAGTGTCAATTCGAGTTTTTTTAATCTGCTTGACGCCAATGGAGATCTTATTGACCCTTCCCTATACAAGATTGACTTTGAAAACGGCACATTACTTCTAAACAGAATTTTTCCAGTAACCTCAGATTCCATAACAGTCCAGTACTTAAAGTTTCCAGAATTTTTAACGAAGAAATACCAAATTTACGATCCCAGCCGAATCGTCAGCAATGACATCAACGCAGAAAAGCTCTATAAAACTGATGTCAACCCCACACAAAAAAATATTCCGTTTGACGGGCTAAGCACCTCAGGGAGTATTACGCGAGGAGTAACAGTAGGCAATAACCAAAACACGGTTTTAAACTCCAATCTGGACTTGCAGATCACAGGCAAATTATCCGACAAAGTGAGTTTGAGGGCTTCCTTGCAAGACAGCAATATTCCGCTACAGGATGGCGGATATTCCCAAAAACTGGATCAGTTTGATAATGTTTTCATGGAACTTTTCAGCGACAAATGGAATCTTCGGGCGGGGGACGTATTTCTTGAAAATAACAAAACCCAATTTCTGCGTTTTAATAAAAAAGTACAAGGACTTTCCGCCAATTTCACTTTTGGAACCGACAAAATAAAAACCAATGTGTTTGCGTCTGCGGCATTGGTAAGGGGCCAATACGCAAAAAGTAATTTTACCGGTATCGAAGGCAGTCAGGGACCATACAAGTTAAAAGGTACAAATGGAGAATTGTATGTCCTTGTTATATCAGGTTCTGAAAGAGTTTATGTAAATGGAGTTCTATTGAAAAGAGGAGAGAACAATGATTACACCATCGACTACAATGCCGGAGAAATCACATTCACTCCCCTGTTTACGATAACTTCCGAAATGCGAATCGCGATAGAGTACCAATACTCCGATAGAAATTATACCCGCTTTGTAACCTATGCTGGAGCCACTCATGAAAATGAAAAATGGAGTTTTGGCAGTTACCTATATTCTGAAAATGATATAAAGAACCAAGCCCTGCAACAAAATCTTACTGCCGAACAAGCGCAAATTTTAGTCCGAGCCGGCGATAATCCAGAACTGATGGTGGCGCCTTCCGCATACGTAGATTCCTATTCTGACAATAAAGTGCTGTATAAAAAAACTATTCTTAACACAGTTGAAGTATTTGAATATTCCAATGACCCAGAACGGGAATTGTTCAATGTTCGATTCAGTTCAGTTGGGTCTAAAAAAGGAAATTACGTGTTGAAAAACGCTTCTGGCATCACTAGAATATATGAATATGTTGAAACCGTCAACGCAATTCCGCAAGGGGATTACGAACCGGTTATTCAATTGGTCTCGCCTACAAAAATTCAGGTAGGCACATTTTTGGGAAGTTACAGACCCTCAGAAAAATCATCCGTTAACTTTGAAGTAGGTATCAGCAATAACGATAAAAATCTTTTTTCGAATAGTGATGATTCCGATAACCAGGGCTTAAGCGGTAAGGTAAATGTAAAACAGCGGCTTTTTTCGGCAATCTGGGATGTTGACGCATTTGCTAATTACCAATTTACCCAAAAGGAATTCAGGACAGTTGAACGGTTTTTCACCATCGAATTTGACAGGGATTGGAATCTGGGGACAACGGCCATGGGAGATCAAAATTTATTAGTGTCCGGGCTAAATTTTAATCTGAATAAAGCCAACGATTCCGAAAATAAAGGTTTGATAACCTACCAATTTGAAAGACTGGCTTTTTCAGATAATTTTTCGGGCAATCGACACATTCTGAATGGAAAATACAGCACTGAAAACTGGCTGTTTCAAAACCAGGGCAGCTCCTTAAAAAGTGACGGAGCAGTGACTTCTTCAAAATTCATTCGGAATCAATCCCAAATCCGGTATCATTTTGATAAAAACTGGATAGGCACAAGCCAACGTTTTGAAGACAATCAGGAAAAAAACAAATCCACAAAACAATTTTCTAATTTAAGCCAACGGTTTTCCGAATATGGGTTATTCACAGGCCGTGGCGATAGCACGAAAGTATTTGTAGAATTGGGTTTTTTGAAAAGAAATAACGACAGCATACAGAACGGTTTACTACAAAGGGTAAACAGTTCCCAAACCTATTTTTTGAAATCAAAATTAATCCAAACAGACAAAAGCGACTTATCCGTTTACGCTAATTACAGG
>JBLIHD010000036.1:0-10219 GCA_047636335.1 Flavobacterium sp. | reverse complement strand
ACTAAGTTTAAATTCTAAAAAAGAGCTGGATAGAATTGTCGACCAGCTTCAAAAAAATAAAAATATTGAATTTGAGATTAGAGGCCATGTTTGCTGCACCCCAAGTAATTTTGAAGATGCCATTGATATAGATACAAATGAAAGAAAACTATCTTTCAATCGTGCAAAAACCGTATTCTTATATTTAAAATCCAAAAACATAAGTAGTCTGAGAATGACTTATAGAGGCTGCGGAAATAAATTCCCCTTAGGTAAAGGGGAAGATGTTGACCGCAGGGTTGAGTTTCTGATCACTAAAGTATAATCACTCTCTTTTCATATCTATATGAGGGATATCGTCCTCTAAATACATTTCGCTGGTTTGCACAAAACCATGGCTTTCATAGAATTTTTTTAGGTATAATTGGGCCCCGATGGTAATTTTGCTCTCGTTGTAATGAAGTTGAACACCTGCAATAGCTTCCCGCATTAAATCATGTCCCCATTTTCTGTCTCGATAATTCGCATCCACAACAACTCTGCCTATTGAAGCATTATCGAAACTTATTCCCGCTTTAAAAAGGCGCGCATGGGCAACGATGTTCCCTTCAAATTCACCATAAAGGTGTAATGCTATCTTGTCTTTACCGTCCAGATCAAGATAAACGCAGTTTTGCTCCACCACAAAGATCTCGCTTCTCAGTTTGAGCAAATCATATAGCTCATTAACCGTTAATGCCTCAAAAGGCCTTATTTTCCATTGTATTGCCATGGACTTTTTTTTTAATGTGATTTTTAATTGAAATATCGCGTGTTATTTTTCCCCAATGGAAACCGACTTTATAATCGCTTCCAATTCAAGCATCATATCCCTTTTTTCTTTTGACGGAGAATAACAAAAGCCCTCTAAAACGATCACTCTATCATTTTCCTTATCGATAATGGCATAATTGACGAAAGGTCCCGACATGAAATCATTCTTCAATTCCCAGGTTCCTTTGGTTTCGTAGGCAACTCTGCCATCCAGTTTAACCTTGAAAAAATAAGGGGCATATGCCTCTTCAGTGATCATATCGGTACGGGCCTCTTTCCCATGAATATAAAGGGCCCCAATGGAATCGCGCATTTTTATGATATTCGAAACCAAATTATCTTTGTTAATAATGGACTTAAGCGAAACCTGGTAAATTAATAAACTCGTGTTCCCGCTTACTACTTCTTTTTTTAACCAAATGAAATTATCTCTCTGCTCCATATATTCATAACCTGAAGGGATGCCTATCGAAACATGAAATTTATCACCTACTATTTTCGGATCCAGTAACAACTTTTCATTTAGCCTTTGGATCTCATCAATTTCTGTCTGACGAATTATTTTAATTATTTTGGGAGTGTTTTTTTCCATAATTTTCAAAATAGCAGCAGCTGTTTTTCCCGTAATATGAAACACGTTTTGAGGAGAGGCATATTGGTCCTCCTTTATGACAAATTTGTTTTTATCTCCTTTTTTTACCACGATGATATTTCGGTTATCAGTCATAAACCCTTCCATAAGCTTCACCGGATATTGATTTATAGTAAAAAGCGGCTCCTCCTGCGGCAACCCAATAACGGGAGAAGCAAACTTGTTTCGAATGCTGTCCCCTATTTCGCCATTCCACAATTGATCATCTATCATAACAGAAATACTGTTAATCTTCCCCGTTGTTTTTCGCGGAAGACCATCGTTTTTATTTTTGCATGAAAAAAGCAATATGGGAATAAGGAGAAATAAAAAAAGAGTTTTACTCATTATGATTCGATTGTGAAATGAAAGGCGCTGGGTTTAAAAGACCATCGGCAGCGCTCCGAGCCTTTTAAACCATATTAAACCCAAATTTATAGAAGAATATCCTATTATCCGTTAATTTTTAACTTCATTCCTGGTTTAATTTGTTCACCGCGAATATCGTTCCATTTTTTCAAGTCTGAAATGGATACACCTGGATATTTTTTTGCAATGCTATATAAAGAATCCCCTTTTTTAACATAATAATCAACTCCCTCTTTTAGAGAAACGTCGGCTGGGTTTTTCTTGAAAGAATTGACGTTTGCCATGTCGGTATTGATTAGGTGCTCGTTTTTAGCGACAATTAAAGTGCTTTCGAAGGCAATAGTATCGCCCGACAAACCATTCCATTCTTTCAAGTTCTCCACAGACGTTCCGAATTTTTTTGAAATGGCACCTAGATTATCCCCTCTTTTGACCGTGTATTCTATGTTTCTTAATTCGGGAGTTGAAACAACAACTTCTTTATTGTACAAATTGCTGTCTGCAAGCTGCAAAGTTACACCTACCTGAATTGTAGTTCCTGAAAGTTTGTTCCATTCCTTAATTTCAGCTATCGTGACCTTGTTGTTTTTAGCAATCGAATTCAAGTTATCTCCTTTACGGACCACGTATACCATCTTTATTTTTGGGGAAACCGTATCTTTTTCAATCTCGTTTTCCTCTTTCTCCCCTGTACCATTTTTCAATTCCGCTATAACGACTCTTTGATTCTTTAAGATGCTCTCCTTGGAAACAGTTTCCAGCTTAGCCTCTTTCACTATTGTTTTAACGATACTTTCTGTTGTAATGATTTTAAGACTCTTCCCGTAAGCGATCGTGTTACTTCGCAGTTTATTCCACTTTTTTATCTCGGAGACCCTCACATCATACTTGTTGGCAATCGCTCCCAAATTATCCCCCCGTTTGATCTTATAATATTTTGTTCTGGTACGGGTAATTCGTTGACTATTCGTGTCGATTTCTTCCCTAGTAACGGTAGTATTGGATTTCCTGAAAGGGTTTTCCCTCAGGTCTAATTCATGTTGGACATAGGCATACATTTTGTCTTCATTGGAAGCAAACACGCCGATTTTTTCTTTAGGCAATCTCACATAATGGTTTTCATCACTATAAAATGGAATCACGTTTAACTTGTAGGAAGGGTTTAATATTTGTAGTTGAGGAACAGGAACGTCTAATAAATCTGAAATTTGCTTAAATGACATTTGCTTTTTAATAATGATGGTATCCGTGGAGAAATGTTGTACTAAAGCCCGATCAGGTCTTATTCCATGCTCATTATGATATTCATATAAATACATTGTCGCCAAAAATGCCGGGACATATCCTCTTGTTTCCTTGGGGAGGTATTTTCTTATATTCCAATAATTTTGTTTTCCACCGGAACGTCTGATTGCTTTGGAAACATTACCCGGACCGGAGTTATAAGAGGCCAAAACCAATTCCCAATCACCAAAAATGGAATACATATTGGACATATACTTTGCAGCGGCTGCGCTAGACTTCAAGGGATCGCTTCGCTCGTCTACATAGGAATCGATCTTTAAATTGTATTGTTTTCCTGTTTGGTACATAAACTGCCAAAGTCCAGTAGCGCCCATTCCTGAAACGGCTTTAGGGTTTAGCGCTGATTCTACAACGGCCAAATATTTTATTTCCAGTGGAACGTTTTGTTTGGCGAAAGCCTCTTCAAAAAAGGGGAAATAATATTCAGAAATGGCCATTAATCGCTCAAAAGATCTCTTTCTGTATTTCAGATAGGATTTAATCACATTTTCGAGACTCTGATTGTATTCAATCCTAAATGGTGATTTCGCATTCATTTCTACCAATCTCGATTTCAACAATTCAGTGGACAGTTCGTCGTAATCTACTTTTTGATCAATATCAATATTTTCGATATCATAGCTGATGTCATTATACAAATCCATATTTGTCAATTCATTCATCCACAAGCTGTCTACGCAAAAGGCCATATTGTCCTTCTCGAAAGTGTTTTTGATGGAATCTAAATAGGATAAGTTACTATCTAAATTAATAACTCCTTTGCTTTCGGCCACGTTTTGCGAAAACAAAGGAATTGATGCTAATAATAAAAGTGATACTATGGATTTTTTTATATTCATGCTGTTTTTTTGTCAACTCACTTAAAAACAAATGATTAAGCAACTCTTTTTATACAAACATAATGCGTTATTCCTAAAAACTTCATTAAATACTGTTAAAAATGTAATTTTTAGTCCAAAATCGCGGCTATACCTGGCAATACTTTACCTTCAAGCATTTCAAGCATCGCTCCACCTCCTGTGGATACGTAACTCATTTTATCTTCAAGTCCAAATTGCTTTACCGCAGCAACTGAATCGCCACCACCCACAAGGGAAAATGCACCTTTTTCAGTAGACGCCGCTATATAGTTACCAAGAGCTATTGTTCCGTTTGCAAAACTCTCCATTTCAAACACGCCTAAAGGACCGTTCCAAAGAATAGTTTTACATTCCATTATCACTTTTTCGAAATTTGCTAATGATTTTGGTCCCGCATCAAGACCCTGCCATCCGTCAGGAATTTTATTAACGTCCACTATTTGGGTTTCTGCGTCATTTGAAAAATCATTTGCTGCAACAACATCTACCGGGATATGAATTTGAACCCCTTTTTCTTTGGCCAACCTTAAAATCTCTAGTGCAAGTTCTTGTTTGTCGTCCTCACAAATGGAATCGCCAATTTTACCCCCTAAAGCTTTAACGAAAGTAAAAGTCATCCCGCCACCAATAATCATATGGTCGACTTTATCAAGAATATTTTCGATAACCGTAATTTTAGAAGACACTTTAGATCCCCCAAGAACTGCCATTACCGGTTTTTCACTGTTTTTTAATACTTTGTTTAAACTTTCGATTTCTTTGGCTAATAATAAACCGAAACATTTTTCAGTCGGGAAAAATTGCGCAATAATTGTTGTTGAAGCGTGCGCTCTGTGAGCCGTTCCAAAAGCGTCATTCACATAAATATCGCCAAGTGAAGCCAGTTCTTTTGCGAAAGCAACATCTCCCGCTTCCTCCTCTTTATGAAATCGTAAATTTTCCACCAGTAAAACTTCTCCAGCCTGTAGTTTTGCGGCAGCATTTTTTGCTTCCTCGCCAATACAATCTGAGGCAAACTGCAGGGGTACCCCAAGCACTTCTGAAGTTGTTTTCAGAATATGTTTCAATGAGTATTTCTCTTCAACTCCTTTTGGTCTTCCCAAATGCGACATTAAAATTACGCTACCGCCCTGAGCAAGAATTGCATCTATCGTTGGTTTTGCCGCTTCAATACGGGTAGCGTCCGCTACCTTGAAATTTTCGTCCAAAGGCACGTTAAAATCAACACGTATTATTGCTTTTTTATTTTTAAAGTCAAAGTCGTTTAAAGTTTTCATTAGGTCTGTTTTTAGTTTGTTTTTTTGAAAGAATAACAAATATAGAATTTTAGATTATTAATAAATTCGGATAAATCAAAAAAAACTGCTTTTAATCAACGAAATCGTTGTAATTCCACAAATAATTTGTTTTATCATTATTTAAAGTGAATTATTTTTAAAAGGGCATCCGTTACCGTTTTAAAATCAAAAACAAAATTTAATGTCAATATGAAGCCATATTTTTAGCAAACTTTGCCAACGAAAATTTTAGACTAACCCATTTTCTTATATCTTTGCTTTATGCAATTTTCTGAAATTTTAGGGCAAGAACACATTAAAAATCATCTGACAAAAAGTGCAGAATTGGGCAGAATCCCGCACGCGCAATTATTTGTTGGCCCGGAAGGAAGCGGCACTTTAGCTATGGCGATCGCTTATGCACAATACATTTTATGCGGCAATCAAAACGGAGAAAACTCGGGTCCTAATGAAGCTTGCAACTTGAAATTCCAGAAAACATCACATCCCGATTTACACTTTGCCTACCCTACGGTAACCACCGAAGAGGTGAAGAAGAACCCAAAAAGCATTGACTTCATTGTTGATTGGAGAAAGTTCCTTTCCCAAACCCCTTACGGAGGCTTGTTTGAGTGGTATGCCATTTTAGGTGTCCAGAACAAGCAAGGTGAGATCAGAGTTGATGATGCACAGGAAATTTTAAAATCTTTATCTTTAAAGTCGTACGAAGGCGGTTATAAAGTAATGATAGTCTGGATGGCCGATAAATTAAATATCGCCGCTTCCAACAAGCTATTAAAACTTCTGGAAGAGCCACCCGCAAAAACGGTCTTCATTTTGATTTCCGAAAACGAGGAAGACATTATCCAAACCATACGTTCACGGTGTCAGATTTTGCGTTTTAACGGGCTGAGCGAACCCATTATAGCGGAGGCTTTAGTTTCCCGTGAAAAGCTGGACCCTAGTTTAGCGATGAAAATAGCGCACCAAGCTCAGGGAAATTATAATATCGCATTACATTTATTGCACGATGACAATGATAAATTCCCATTCGAGCAATGGTTTGTTACCTGGGTTCGAGCTGCATTTCAAGCAAAAAAAGATGCTTCTGCCATACAAGACTTAATACTTTGGAGCGAAAAAATTGCAAGCCTCGGAAGAGAGACTCAAAAAAAGTTTCTAGAGTTTTGTATCGAAATGTTCCGTCAGGCTTTATTGATTAATTATGAGACTCCAAGTTTAGTTTACTTTGAACCAAAGGTGGACAAATTCAAACTCGAGAATTTTGCGCCATTCGTTAACGGCAATAATATCCATGACATTTTCAAGGAACTTTCGGATGCTATGTATCACGTGGAGCGCAACGGAAACGCCAAAATTATTTTAACCGATTTATCAATTAAATTAACACGCTTAATACATAAAAAATAACGATATGAACAACGTTGCATCCATTTTAATTTTAGTTTTTTTAGCTATTACCTTTGTTCAATCCGGTTACGACAAGTTGTTTTATTGGAAAGATAATGTGGAGTGGTTAAAAGGTCACTTTGCTACAACGCAATTAAGAAACCTTGTGCCTTTGGCTTTATTGAACATTTTGGTTCTGGAATTAATTTCAGGGATTTTGTGTATTGTCGGCTGTATAGAGCTTTTGATTAACAACGGTAGGTTATTTGGTTTTTATGGGGCTGTTTTTTCATGCATAACCTTACTTATGTTGCTTTTTGGCCAACGACTGGCTAAAGATTATGATGGGGCAAGAACCATAGTCATTTATTTTATTCCAGCAGTAATGGCCGTTTATTGGTTAAATTAAAAAAAAAAATTAAATCAAACAATAATCACATTGACGAAAATAATGAGACCAAAACATCCTTCCGAATCCTTGACTATCTTAACCGATCTGGTTTTGCCAAGTGAAACAAATCCTTTGAATAATCTTTTTGGGGGCGAGTTATTGGCCCGTATGGACCGCGCCGCGAGTATCGCCGCGAGAAGACATTCCAGAAGAATTGTGGTTACCGCATCCGTGAATAGCGTGGCATTCAACAGAGCAATTCCTTTGGGAAGCGTAGTAACTGTCGAAGCAAAAGTTTCCAGGGCTTTCAAAAGCTCAATGGAAATTTTTATTGACATCTGGGTAGAAGACAGGGAATCCGGTAACAAAACCAAAGCAAATGAGGCTATCTATACATTTGTAGCGGTAGATGACACCGGTAGACCGGTAGAAATACCGCAAATAATCCCAGAAACCGAACTGGAGAAAGAACGTTTTGACGCCGCCTTAAGACGCAAACAACTCAGTCTGGTTTTAGCTGGGAAAATGAAACCTGAAGAAGCTACGGAATTGAAAGCTCTATTCATGTAATAAGCCTAATACACTCTTAGTTTTTTATTGTGGTTTAAAAATTCTCAAAAGAGAAAATTTGCATTAAAAAAAGAAGTATTTTTACGAAAACATAGATTCATTATACAACTGCATTTTTAGGGATAATTATCCATCGTCGCAGTTTTTCACGATAATAAAACAATTCAAATAGATGAAAGAAAAGGTAAAAGAGAAAGAGAAGATGAGTACAGAGAAAGAAGCAAAATTAAAAGCATTACAACTTACCCTTGACAAACTGGACAAAACCTACGGAAAAGGAACGGTGATGAAAATGGGAGATAAAGCCATTGTAGAAGTAGAAACCATTTCTTCAGGCTCTTTAGGAATCGATTTAGCCCTTGGGGTTGGTGGATATCCTAGAGGAAGAGTTATCGAAATATACGGTCCGGAATCGTCTGGAAAAACCACTTTAACACTTCATGCTATTGCCGAAGCTCAAAAAGCGGGTGGAATTGCCGCGTTTATCGATGCGGAACACGCATTCGACAGAAACTATGCTGAAAAATTAGGGGTTGATATTGAAAATCTAATCATTTCTCAACCGGACAATGGGGAGCAAGCCTTAGAAATTGCAGAAAACTTGATTCGTTCAGGTGCAATTGATATTGTTGTTATTGACTCGGTTGCCGCATTGACTCCAAAAAGCGAGATTGAAGGCGAAATGGGAGATTCTAAAATGGGACTTCACGCCCGTTTAATGTCGCAGGCATTGAGAAAGTTAACAGGAACAATTAGCAAAACAAACTGTACCGTATTCTTCATTAACCAATTGAGAGAGAAAATCGGGGTAATGTTTGGAAACCCGGAGACCACGACTGGTGGAAACGCATTGAAGTTTTACGCTTCGGTACGTTTAGATATTCGTCGTTCCACTCAAATTAAAGATGGCGATAACGTACTTGGAAACAGAACCAAAGTAAAAGTGGTGAAAAACAAAGTGGCACCACCTTTTAAAATTGCTGAATTTGACATCATGTATGGTGAAGGTATTTCAAAAACTGGAGAAATCTTAGATTTAGCCGTTGAGTTTGAAATCATCAAAAAAGCGGGATCTTGGTTCAGTTACGGTGAAACCAAATTAGGCCAAGGCCGCGATGCGGTTAAGTCTCTGATAAAGGACAATCCGGAACTTGCAGATGAACTTGAGGGTAAAATTAAAGCGAGAATTAAAGAATTGGCGGAAGCATAAAACTAAAAAAAAGAGTTGGCCAAGGCCAACTCTTTTTTTATAAAAACTTTATTTAAAAAGCATACTTTTTTTCCGTTTCCCTTTTCTCAGTATCTTTTTTTTCATAATGTACTAATTGGGAATAAACGACTGTTCTTGCCTCTTCGCGAATTGCTTTTCTATCCACCCCTGTTTTACCAAAAGTTTCAATCTGCGGATGAATTTTCGCCCTCATTATACCCGGACTACCACTAAAGAAGGTATAAGAAAACCTTTTTTTATTATCTGCAAAAGTAATAGGAAGAATTGGAATTTGATGTTCAATCGCCAATCGAAATGCTCCATCTTTAAAAGTATCCAATACAATGGATTCATCATCTGGAACTCCTCCTTCTGGAAAAATACAAACACTCAAACCTCGGTTTATTCTTTTTTGAGCCTCATTGAAAACTTCCAGTCGGCTCTTTGAACAGCCCCTATCCACTAAAATACAGGTTCTTTTATAGAAAAAACCAAACAAGGGAATTTTACCCAATTCATGTTTACCTACAAAAACAAACGGGTTCTTAACCACCGCCAGCATCAACATAATGTCAGCCATTGAAGTATGATTAGCGACAATCATATAACTTTTATCGGACTCCAAAACCTGGGTCCTGTCTATTTTATAGTAAAAACCCATCCCGAATAAAATGAATTTGGCCCAAATACGAGCCATTTTAAAGTAATACGGATAGCCTTTTTCAGAAACGATAGACACTACCAAAAAAGGTAACATAATCACTATGGGGATAGTAAATAAAACATAAAACCACATCCTCCATAGAGTCCAGAAAATTATTTTTATTCCTTTCATGAGTCCAAAAATAAGGAATCCTATGATACTTTTATTAAAAACCATTAAATTTGGCAAATAATAACCCGTATAAAAACTAAATTACTTACAAGCTTTGCAGAAATCTTTGCGAACTTTGCGGTTCAGAAAAAAATCATAATGGCAAAAATACTTACCGGTGTCCAAAGTACAGGAACACCACACTTGGGCAACTTACTTGGGGCAATCATACCCGCAATCCAATTATCAAATGATCCTAAAAACGAATCTTTCCTTTTTATTGCCGACTTGCATTCAATAACACAGATAAAAAACGGAGAACTTTTAAGAACCAACACCTACAGTACCGCTGCAGCTTGGCTTGCCTGTGGTCTGGACGTCAATAAGGTGGTTTTTTACAGACAATCAGATGTGCCTCAAACAGCGGAATTATCTTGGTATTTGAGCTGTTTTTTTCCTTTTCAACGCCTGACCCTTGCCCATTCATTCAAGGACAAAGCGGACAGACTCGAAGATGTCAATGCCGGATTATTCTCCTACCCTATGCTGATGGCTGCAGATATTTTACTATACGATGCACAATTGGTTCC
>JBLIHD010000035.1:0-10268 GCA_047636335.1 Flavobacterium sp. | reverse complement strand
CATCTCTATCCTCTTTTAAACTCACTAAGAATGATAGCCGCAGCGGTAGCCACATTTAAACTTTCCGTTTTTTGAACATCACCGAAACGAGGAATTGAAAGCCTGTTTTTAATCACTTTTTCAAGCTCTTCAGATATACCGTTTGCCTCATTGCCCATAATAATGATTCCTTCTCGTGGCAACGTGGTTTTGTAAATATTCAAGCCATCCATAAAGGTCCCAAAAACCGGTAATTGGGTTTCGGAAACAAAGGCGTTTAAATCGACATAATTTACATTTACCCTGGCGATAGACCCCATTGTCGCCTGCACCACTTTTGGATTGTATATATCAACCGTTTCTTTTGAACACAATAATTGCCCAACCCCAAACCAGTCGCATAATCTTAAAATAGTCCCCAGGTTTCCGGGGTCACGTACAGAGTCTAAAACAAGAACCAGACCCGACTCCTTTATTTCATTTTCAACAGGCATTTTAAATACGGCCAAACAGCTATTTGGCGTCGTCAAAGCGCTAATTTTTTTTAAATCCGTTTCATGCACTAATGTCTTTTTTGAGAATAAGACATCGTCAAAATCGTTTTGCGTAGTGTACAAATGTTGGAGTTCAAAATTAGATTCCAATAATTCTTGAATCACTTTAACGCCTTCGGCAAAAAACAATTGATGAGCGATTCGATACTTTTTTTGCTGTAAACTCGATATAAGCTTTATTTGGTTTTTACTAACCATAAAAATATGTACTTTTGAATTAAATATTTTAGAACACTTGAGAAAAATTTTCACAAAAATAGCAGCATTTACACTAATAGCAACACTGATTTTAGCTTGTAACGCTGAAAAAAGAGTTCCTGACGGAAAACAACTCCTGACAAAAAATCAAATTACGATAAACGGCAAAGCTACCAAGGAAGAAAATGTATTTAATCAACTGTATCAAAAACCAAACAGCACTTTACTATTGGGGTTTCGCTTGCGTTTGAACTTGTACAATTTAGCGAATCTACACCCCGACTCTACTTACCAAGCCAAATTTACTAATAATCCGGGGAAATACGAAAGAAAATCAAAATGGCTGTCGGCAAAACAAGTGGATAGACTTGGAAAATCATTTTGGTATCATGGAATTCATGATTTCTTAAAAAAAACAGGTGAAGCCCCAGTAATTATCGAAAAAGAAAAAACTGACAAATCACTATTGCGCTTAAAATATTACTATTTTAACAATGGTTTTTTTAATGTGAAAGCGAACAACGAAGTTGACACGTTGAGCATCAAAAGGGCACAAATAAAATACGCGATCACCACCGGAAAAGGCTACGTCATTGACACCATAAAAACAACCATTAGCACCGCAGTTTTAGACTCGCTATACGAAACAATCAGAACCAACAGTGCTATTAAGTCTGGCAAGCAATACAGAACAGTCGATTTTGAAGACGAAAAAAACAGGATTGCCTCACATTTTAGAAATAACGGCGTTTATTTTTTTCAACCCACTTACGTTAATTATGATATCGACACTATCAACAAACAAAACAAAGCCGATGTAAATCTAATCATTAATGATTACTCTTATCAGGAAAAAGATTCTACCAGAACCGAACCCTTCAAAATATATAAAATAAGTGATGTTAATATTTATACGGATTACTCACCCGACAACAGCGGTTTAAAAATTACTGATAGCACTACCTATAAAAATTTCAACTTCTACAGTCATGAAAAATTAAGATACAAACCCCATGCAATTACAGACGCCATATTTATAACAAAAGGAAGCCTTTTTGCCGACAACAAAACCGTTTTGACGACAAGGTATTTAAACAACCTTAAAATTTTTAATTACCCAAGTATCCAATATGAAATTGACCCCAGAGACACGACATCTAGTTCTTTGATTGCCAAAATTTATTTGACACCTCGCAAAAAATATAGTTTCGGTACTTCCGTAGACGTTACGCATTCAAACATTCAAGATATCGGAATTGCTCTGAGCGTCTCTGAAACCATCCGAAATGTTTTTAATGGCGCCGAAACTTTGGAACTTTCAGCACGTGGGAATATTGGATCATCAAAAGATCTGGCAAACCCTAACAATCAATTCTTTAATGTCTCAGAATACGGACTTGATTTAAAATTAAATTTTCCTAGAATTTTCATGCCTTTCTCCACAGAAAAAATCATCAAGAAAAGTATGATTCCTTCAACCCTTATGTCTGTCGGTTTTGCACGGCAACAAAACATTGGTTTAGACAAAGAAAATTTAACAGGGTCATTTTCTTATAACTGGACACCAGCAAAAAACAATACGGCACGCTTCGACCTTTTTAATGTCCAATTTGTTCGAAATCTAAATCCTGATAACTATTTCAACGTGTACGGATCCTCCTATAAGGCTTTGAACGATATTGGAAAAATATATAACACAAACACCGACTATTTTAATAATATTGACGATCGAGATTTAATCATTGAAACCGGAACTTCTGGATTTATTAATGACGTTTTATCTTTAAATACGGGTTTGATTCCATCGGATAAAAATTACAAAGACGTAAAAAGTATCGAAGAAAGGAGAGTTCGACTGACTGAGAATGATTTCATTCTTGCAACTAGTTTTACTTTTTCAAAAACAACTAAAACAGATTTACTGGACAATACTTTTTATCTTTTTAAAACGAAAGTCGAGTCTGCAGGTTCGCTTTTATCCTTAATTTCAAATACTACAAAACAGACTTCAAACGCAAATGGCAAATATGAACTCTTTAATTTAGAATATTCAGAATATATAAAAACGGAATTTGACTATATCAAACATTGGGATTTGACCAAGGAAAAAGTGTTTGCCATCAGATCTTTTTTTGGCATTGCTATACCATTTGGCAATTCCAACAACGTTCCCTTTTCGAGAAGTTATTTCTCAGGCGGATCAAACGACAACAGGGCGTGGCAGCCTTATAGTTTAGGTCCGGGAAGTAGCGGAGCCACGGATGACTTCAATGAAGCAAATATGAAAATTGCATTGAGCAGTGAATTTCGATTTAAAATCTTAGGAGATCTAAAAGGGGCCCTTTTTGCTGACGCAGGTAATATCTGGAACGTTTATGATAATGTGATTGATGAAAAATCAACATTTACCGGTTTAAAAAGTCTAAAAGACATCGCTTTGGGTACTGGTTTTGGATTAAGATACGATTTAAATTTTTTCGTGATTCGTTTTGATTTTGGATTTAAAACTTATAATCCTGCGAACGAAACGGGTGAAAAATGGTTTCGTGAATATAACTTTAGCAATTCAGTTTTAAATTTCGGAATAAATTACCCCTTCTAGTGCTAATTAATTCTTATTTTTGTAGTCTTGAACTAAAAACTAAAACACCAACTAAAAAAAATTAAAATGGCACACAATATCAAACCGGGCGTAGCTACAGGAGATCAAGTACAGGAAATTTTCAATTACGCAAAACAAAAAGGATTTGCTCTACCCGCAGTAAATGTTACAGGATCAAACACAATAAACGGCGTTCTTGAGACAGCCGCAAAGCTTAATGCTCCAGTTATCATCCAATTTTCTAATGGTGGCGCGCAATTTAATGCTGGAAAAGGACTTTCTAATGTTGACGAAAAAGCGGCAATCGCTGGCGGAATTGCAGGCGCGAGACACATCCATACTTTAGCGGAGGCATATGGCGCAACAGTTATATTACACACGGACCACTGCGCAAAAAAATTATTGCCTTGGATTGATGGTTTGTTGGATGCTTCAGAAGAAAATTTTGCAGCAACTGGAAAACCATTATTCAGCTCTCATATGATCGACTTATCGGAAGAACCGATTGAAGAAAATATCGAGATCTGCAAAGGATACTTAGAGCGAATGAGCAAAATGGGAATGACACTAGAGATCGAACTTGGAATCACAGGTGGCGAAGAAGACGGTGTTGACAACTCAGATGTCGACAGTTCAAAATTATATACCCAACCTGATGAAGTGGCATTTGCTTACGAAGAACTTTCAAAAGTAAGTCCTCGATTTACGATAGCGGCAGCTTTTGGAAACGTACACGGTGTTTACAAACCAGGAAACGTAAAGCTAACTCCAAAAATCTTAAAGAACTCTCAGGATTACGTACAAAAGAAATTCGACACGGGTCCTAATCCTGTTGATTTTGTTTTTCACGGCGGATCTGGTTCCACTTTAGAAGAAATAAGAGAAGGCATTAGTTATGGTGTGATAAAAATGAATATTGATACCGACTTGCAATATGCATTTACTGAAGGTATTCGTGATTATATGGTTGGAAACATTGACTATTTAAAAACACAAATTGGTAACCCTGATGGCGCTGATGTTCCAAACAAGAAATATTACGACCCAAGAAAATGGTTACGTGAAAGCGAATTGACTTTCAACGCCAGACTGGAGCAAGCATTTGCTGACCTGAACAATGTGAATACACTTTAAAACGTTTTAAGTTGTATAACTTTTAACTTGAGATTAAAAAATAAAAACAATATGGCTTGGTTTAAAAGAAAAGAAAAAGGGATTACGACGGCTACCGAAGACAAAATGGATGTTCCAAAAGGACTTTGGTATAAATCACCTACCGGAAAAATTATTGACGCAGATGAACTGGAACGCAACTTATTCGTAAGTCCCGAAGACGGTTTTCATGTAAGAATTGGTAGTGCAACCTATTTTGAGATTTTATTCGACAACAATGAATTTGTTGAGTTAGATAAAAACCTAACTTCAAAAGACCCTTTGCACTTTGTTGATACAAAGAAATATGCTGACCGACTTAAAGACGTTATGGAGAAGACCAAACTTAAAGATGCGGTGCGTACTGGAGTTGGAAAATCTAAAGGTAAAGAACTAGTGATTTGCTGTATGGATTTTGCCTTTATTGGCGGATCAATGGGAGCTGTAGTGGGTGAGAAAATTTCAAGAGGAATCAATCATTCGATTAAAAACAACATTCCCTTTGTAATGATTTCAAAATCAGGTGGAGCGAGAATGATGGAAGCAGCTTATTCTTTGATGCAATTAGCCAAGACATCTGTAAAGCTTGCCCAGCTTGCTGAAGCCCAAATACCTTACATTTCATTATGTACCGACCCAACTACAGGAGGCACAACTGCTTCTTACGCCATGTTAGGAGATATCAATATCTCTGAGCCTGGTGCATTAATTGGGTTTGCAGGACCACGGGTAGTAAGGGATACCACGGGTAAAGATTTACCAGAAGGATTCCAGACTGCCGAGTTTCTTATGGAACATGGGTTCCTAGACTTTATAACGCCACGAAAAGAATTAAAAGACAAAATCAACTTGTATATCGATTTGATTCAAAACAACGATGTTAGATAAATAAAAAATCCCGATGAAAATCGGGATTTTTTTTGTTTTAAAGTCAATGTAATAAAAAACCTCTATTTCTTCAAAGAGGCCATGTCAATTACAAAACGATACTTGACATCGCTTTTATTCATTCGCTCATAAGCTTCATTTATATAATCCATATCAATCACTTCAACATCTGAAGTAATATTATGCTCCGCACAATAATCCAGCATTTCCTGCGTCTCATCGATTCCACCAATCAAACTACCCATAATACTTTTGCGTTTCAGAACTAGTGACGCAGCTGGAATTACAGCTGGAGCAGATGGCATTCCAACAATAATCATCGTCCCGTTAGTGTTCAGTAAATTTAAGTATTCGTTGTAATCATGATCTGCTGAAACGGTGTTCAGGATAACATCAAATTCACTTGCCAATGATTTCATTACTTCAGCATCTGAGGTCAATGCAAAATTATGAGCACCTAATCTTTTAGCATCTGCTTCTTTAGATGGAGAGTGACTTAACATCGTTACTTCGGCTCCAAAAGAAGCAGCAAATTTAACAGCCATATGTCCTAAACCACCTAAGCCTAAAACACCTACTTTGTGTCCTTTGCCTACTTTTAAACGGCGCAATGGAGAATAGGTTGTAATACCCGCGCACAACAAAGGAGCAACTGCTGAAAGCTCTAACTTATCCGAAATATGCAATGTATAGTCTTCATCAGCAGTGATACTAGTTGAGTATCCTCCATAAGTAGGTATTTTTGTCCCTCTCTCATAACTGTTGTAAGTTCCAGTCATTCCTTCGTCACAAAGCTGTTCATCACCTGCTTTACAACTGGCACAAATTCTGCAAGAATCAACAAAACAACCAACACCCGCTAATTCACCGACTTTAAATTTAGTTACCCCGCTTCCTACTGCCGTAACTTTTCCAACAATTTCATGCCCTGGGACTAATGGGTAAATAGCTGGTCCCCAATCCCCTTTTACCGTATGTATGTCAGAATGACACACACCGCTATAAAGTATCTCTATTTGCACTTCTTTCTCTCCAATATCCTTTCTTTCAAAAGCGAACGGTTTTAATGGAGTTTCCGCATCGTATGCTGCATAAGCTTTAATTGCTGTCATAATTTTTAGTTTTTAATGAAAATCAAATTTACAAAAATGAAAGTCTTTCTATGTTAAGAATAGTATAAATGACTTAAGATGAGCTCAACTATTCACTCATGATGCGAACTCCACCAGTCTACATTCCAGTCCTGATGGCTTCCACAGGATCCAGTTTTGACGCAGAAATGGCCGGTAGAATCCCCGATATCAGTCCAATCATGGCCGCCAATAAAGTGCCCAATATAACATTCCCCATACCTAGGACAAATTCAAAGTCCAGTACATTGGTTAATACCAATGCAATAATCCAGACTAAAAGCAACCCTATCATTCCACCAATTACGGATAATATAATGGCTTCGAATAAAAACTGAAATAATATGAATCTGTTTTTGGCACCTAGTGATTTTTGAATCCCTATTAAATTTGTACGCTCTTTAACTGATACAAACATGATATTGGCAATTCCGAAACCACCAACCAATAGTGAGAAAAGACTAATCACCCATCCGCCAAACTTCATGTTTAATATAATTCCGTCGATTAAATCCGTGAAACCAGATAAAACATTTATAAAAAAATTATCCGAATCACCTGCTTTTAATCCCCGAAAAGACCTTAGTTTTTGGGCAATCTCCGACTTGTATGCTGCCATGTCAACTCCTTCAACTGGCTTGAAAATAATCACATATGTAAGGGAAGTGTTACTGTCCCCATACAATTGACGTATGAAATTAACCGGAATAAAAGCTGAGGTATCATTGCTATCTCCAAATAATGCTGCACCTTGTTTTTTCAAAACACCAATAACCGTAAAAGGCTGACCGTAAACCCTTACACTTTTGCCAATAGGCTCGGATTCGTCAAATAATGCTTTTGCAATTTCATTTCCTAAAACAATAACCTTTGACCCGGAGTTTCCTTCTGATTCGTTGTAGAACCTTCCTTTTTCCAATTCAAGCCCCCCGATTTCGCTGAATTCATAGGAACTCGGCACGACTTTAACATCACTAACAGTTTTTGAATTGTACTTTATCGATTCTCTCTTAATAAAAGCTTGATATGCCAATTGATCAGTATTCGTCATAGCCCCCTTCAGATAGGTGTATTCATCATACTTCACATTAGGGAATTGCTCTCTTTTCCATTGTGGAACATCTGTTGGACCAAAAGAAAATTTCATTAGATAAATGGTGTTCTTATCTAAACCGCTCAAATCCTTCGATATTTTTCTGTCCAAAGAATCCACTGCGGCCAAAACAGCGATAATTGAAAAAATCCCTATGGTTACGCCTAATAAAGAAAGCAAAGTCCTTAAAATATTACTACGCAATGCATTCATTGCAAAAGCAAAACTTTCTTTTAATAAACGAAGATATACTAACATAAAATACTTTTTGTGTTATGGTAAAATTCTATAAATATTATTCAAAAACCTAATAAAAAACACTACTATACGTAGGTATGACTATTTAAGAAAATGTTACAACTCATGAATGAAATTTATAATAAAAAAAAACTATTTTTGGACTTTATAATCATAACTACATAATGAACACAACCAAAACGATTAAATCTGCATTAATTTCTGTATTTTCAAAAGAAGGTCTTGAACCAATTGTAAAAAAACTACATTCCCAAAATGTAATTTTATATTCTACAGGCGGAACAGAAGATTTCATTAAAAACTTAGGGATACCCGTTGTTCCGGTTGAAGATGTCACTTCTTACCCTTCAATACTAGGAGGAAGAGTGAAAACATTGCACCCAAAAGTTTTTGGAGGTATACTAAACCGCCAAGATAATGAAAGTGATGTGCAACAAATGGAGGAGTTTGATATCCCCCAAATTGATCTGGTTATCGTTGACTTATACCCTTTCGAAAAAACGGTTGCTTCAGGAGCAAGTGAAGCCGATATCATTGAAAAAATAGATATTGGCGGAATTTCACTAATTCGTGCTGCCGCAAAAAACTTCAAAGACACAGTAATTATAGCTTCAGTTGCTGAATATGGTATGTTATTGGATTTGATAACCTTACAAGTTGGAGCAACAACTCTGGCTGACAGAAAATCGTTGGCAACAAAAGCCTTTCATGTTTCATCACATTACGACACTTCCATTTTTAATTACTTCAATACTGACGAAACTATTTTCAAAGCCAGTGTCGCAGACGGCCAAATTTTGAGATACGGGGAAAACCCGCATCAAAAAGGTTATTTCTTTGGAGATTTTGATGCCATGTTTAAAAAACTACACGGAAAAGAATTATCATACAATAACTTGCTTGATGTAGATGCCGCGGTAAATTTGATCAACGAATTTAAAGTTGATGGACCTACTTTTGCCATTTTAAAACACAATAACGCTTGCGGTCTGGCCACAAGAAACTCCATAAGCGAAGCCTACGTTGCCGCATTGGCCTGCGACCCAACATCAGCTTTTGGTGGCGTACTTATTGCAAACACTAAAATTGACGTCTCTACAGCAATTGAAATAAACAAATTGTTTTGTGAAGTGGTTATCGCGCCCGAATATGATGCGGAAGCAATTACCATTTTACAAGAAAAGAAAAATAGAATTGTTTTAGTCCAAAATGAAGTAGAACTGCCTCAAAAACAAGTTAGATCTTGTTTAAACGGACTTCTTATTCAAGAAAGAAATAATATTACGGACAATAAAGGAGACCTTAAGACCGTTACCGTAACGACTCCAACTGAACAGGAAATCCAAGATTTAATATTCGCCTCAAAAATTTGCAAAAACACAAAATCAAACACGATTGTTTTTGCGAAAAGCGGAACACTAATATCATCCGGAACTGGCCAAACTTCAAGAGTTGATGCCCTAATGCAAGCAATTGAAAAAGCTAAAAATTTCGGATTTGATTTAAATGGAGCCGTGATGGCAAGTGACGCTTTTTTCCCTTTTCCAGATTGTGTCAAAATTGCAAAAGACGCGGGCATAACAGCTGTAATTCAGCCTGGAGGGTCAATAAAAGACGAATTGAGCATCAATTACTGTAATGAAAATAAACTTGCTATGGTATTTACTGGAACACGTCATTTTAAGCATTAATTTGTTTAACTTTGTAGGCTCTTAATTTTTAACTTCTAAACCCCTAAAAGACTTATGGGATTTTTTGATTTCATGACCGAGGATATCGCGATAGACCTTGGTACCGCTAATACTTTAATCATACATAATGATAAAGTTGTAATTGACAGCCCTTCAATTGTTGCTCGTGACAGAATCTCGGGTAAAATCATCGCCGTTGGTAAAGAAGCCAACTTGATGCAGGGAAAAACACATGAAAACATTAAGACAATAAGACCTTTGAAAGATGGTGTAATTGCAGATTTTGATGCTTCAGAAAAAATGATCAACCTGTTTATTAAAAGTATACCTGCATTAAAAAAGAGGATGTTTACGCCAGCGCTTAGAATGGTGGTTTGTATTCCATCTGGAATTACCGAGGTTGAAATGAGAGCGGTAAAAGAATCATGCGAGAGAGTAAATGGGAAGGAAGTATATCTGATTCACGAGCCCATGGCAGCAGCGATAGGTATCGGCATCGATATCATGCAGCCTAAAGGAAACATGATTGTGGACATAGGTGGAGGAACAACTGAAATTGCAGTTATTGCACTAGGCGGAATTGTATGTGACAAGTCCGTAAAAATTGCCGGTGATGTTTTCACAAATGACATTGTATATTACATGCGTACCCAACACAATCTTTTTGTTGGAGAAAGTACTGCAGAAAAAATAAAAATCCAAATAGGAGCCGCCATCGAAGAC
>JBLIHD010000034.1:0-10272 GCA_047636335.1 Flavobacterium sp. | reverse complement strand
TGAAAATTAGGACTGAAAGTAGCATTATTAGTTCCCCTTTCTGAAGATAGCGCTTTTTTGTTCTTACCATTTAATCCAATGCTATAAACAGCTCTATTAACAGAACCATTCTCGGTAGACTGATAAAAAACCGTACTTGCTTTTTCATCAAAACCATAGTAAGAAGTCACCTCCCAGTTCCCTTTAGTCACTTGGTTTATCAACTTCCCTTTTTTATCGTAAACATAGATGTGATTAAAACCGTCTTTCTCACTGGTCCAGATAAAACTATTGTCTTTCAAAAATGTGAGATTATCTGTAACATCAACATACGCTTTGTCTTTTTCATTCAATACTATTTTTGATGTTGCCGTAGTCCCATCAATGAACAATAAGTCCAAATTATCTTGGTGGCGATTCAAAACTTGGGCTGACAAAACATTAGCATCATTAGTCCATTGCATCCGGGCAATATAAAAATCATTGTAATTCCCTAAGTTAACTTCTTTAGTGGTTGCTGCTGCGACATCATAAATATGCAATGAAACAAGAGAGTTTTTCTCTCCTGCTTTTGGATACTTAAACGTCTCGATTGTAGGATACAAAGACGTACCGAATTTCGACATAGAGAATTCCGGAACCTCGCTTTCGTCAAAACGAATGTAAGCCAGTTTCTTACTGTCGGCACTCCAATCAAAAGCTCTTACAAAAGCAAACTCTTCTTCGTAAACCCAGTCCGTAATACCGTTTATGATCGCGTTTTTCTTACCATCAGTGGTGATCTGGGTTGATTTTTTTGTCTCAACGTCATACACATACAGATTATTCTCTTTTGCGTAGGCGATTTTTTTACCGTCTGCCGAGAACGTCGGTTCTTGTACCTGAAAATCGAATAACTTAGTAAATTCTTTATTGATAGTATTATACAAGTAGTAATCTGCCGTGAAGGAGTGCCTAAAGATTTGCTTTGAATTAAAGGCTAACAAGATCATTTTTTCACTAGCATCAAAAGTATAACTTGAAATATTAGGTAGCTCTTTAGAATAATTATTTGTATCAAATAAAGTGCTTATTTTTTTCAGAGTTGCAAAATCAAACAGATCAATTTGCTGCTCCCCATCCTCGCCCTCATTCAATACAGTATATTGATTGGTTTTTTTTAAAGAATGCAATTCATCCATCCCTTGGGCACGAAAAGAACCCATATAAATTTTTTCAACTGAAATTTTTTGTTGTCCGAAAACAGTACAACAAAAAAATAAAAATAAGACGGAAAAATGTTTAGACTTCATAGTATTGATTTATATGTAAAAAAGAGACCAATTTTAGTGAAAATTTTACAATTATCTTACCTTTCATGTGTTAAATCTTGAAAACTATGTTTCGAAAAACCATTTAATGATGATAATTTAATCGCTATAAAACCTCTAAAAATGTATCTTTGCGCTAAATTACACTATAATCTATTGAAAATGAATAACCCTGTCACCGGCTTTTCAAAATTGTCCAAAGAAGAAAAAATAAACTGGATCGCCAAGGAATATTTTTCAACTCCTTCGGAAGCAATCAATTTACTGAAAAACTATTGGAATTCAGATGAAAAAATACAAAAGCTGCATGATGAATTCATTGAAAACACCATCACCAATTTCTACATTCCTCTTGGTGTCGCTCCTAATTTCCTGATTAACGGAAAATACCGCACGATTCCGATGGCAATCGAAGAAAGCTCTGTTGTTGCTGCGGCATCTAATTCATCTAAATTCTGGTCGACCAGAGGCGGATTTAAAGCGACCGTATTGAATACCGAAAAAATCGGGCAACTACACTTTATATACAAAGGGGATATTTCGAAGCTTGAATTGTTCTTTGTCCAAACCAAGGCGAAGTTTTTTGCACAAACGGAAAGTATCACCAAAAACATGCAAAAACGAGGCGGCGGGATTCTCGACATTGAACTGAAAGACAAAACAAGCCTACTTCCCGATTACTTTCAACTTCATGCCACTTTTGAAACTAAAGACAGTATGGGGGCAAATTTCATCAATTCTTGTTTAGAGCAATTTGCCAAAACATTAAAAGAAGAAGCTCTGGCTTACGATCTCTTTTCCGAAACCGAGAAGGACATTCAGGTTATCATGAGTATTCTTTCTAATTACGTCCCTAATTGCATCGTAAGGGCCGAGGTTTCCTGTCCCGTAGAGGAATTAGCAGAAAACCATATTGTAAATCCGCAAGAATTTGCAGAGCGGTTTGTTCAAGCCGTCCAGATTGCAGAAGTGGAGCCTTTTAGAGCCGTAACGCACAACAAAGGAATTATGAATGGAGTTGACGCCGTCGTGTTGGCTACTGGAAATGATTTTCGTGCCGTTGAAGCCGGAATTCATGCCTATGCGGCAAAATCAGGTCAATATTCCAGTTTATCCCACGCAAAAATAGAAAATGGCATATTTACATTTTGGCTGGAAATACCATTAGCATTGGGAACCGTTGGCGGATTAACCTCTTTGCATCCATTGGTAAAACTATCATTAGAGATGCTGGAAAACCCTTCGGCCAAAGAATTAATGCAGATTGTTGCAGTTGCAGGTTTGGCACAGAATTTTGCGGCCTTGCGCTCACTGACCACAACAGGTATACAGGACGGCCATATGAAAATGCATTTAAATAATATTTTAAATCAATTTGACGCTAGTGATAACGAACGTGTTTTGATACGAAAACATTTTAAACACCATGCCGTTTCCCACAGCGCAGTTGTCGAATTGATCGAAAATCTACGAAAATAATATCAGGAGCTATTCCCCCTATCCGCTGAATCTTTACTTGATTAAAGAAATCAAATAAAGGATACCGCTGCTATCGGGGCTAAAAAAAGCCATACAAGAATAAATTCAGCATAAATGAAAAAAACATTCTACAGCAACGGAAAGCTTTTGATTACAGCAGAGTATCTGGTTCTAGACGGAGCAAAAGCATTGGCGCTACCTACAAAATTTGGTCAAACCCTGATTGTTGAGGAAGGTGCAAACCAGAAAATATCCTGGAGAAGCTATGATGCAGACGAAAGCATATGGTTTGAGGACAGCATCACTTTTTCGGAAATCGCGAACCCAATAAGTTCAGAAAAAGAAACCATAAAAACCACTTTAACCACCATTTTGCATGAAGCCTATTTATTAAATCCTGGTCTTATAACCAATTTTGATGGCTACCTGATAAAAACCCAACTCACGTTCCCTAAAAAGTGGGGACTGGGAACTTCGTCTACCTTAATAAACAATATTGCGCAGTGGCTGCAAATTGACGCTTTTAAGCTACTTAAAACAAGTTTTGGAGGTAGCGGCTACGACATCGCCTGCGCACAAAATCAAAGCCCTATTTTGTATCACCTTGAAAAAGGCGAACCCATTGTAGAAAAAGTAACTTTCAACCCAATGTTCACAAACAATATCTATTTTGTCTATCTCAACAAAAAACAAAGCAGCAAATCATCCATAGCGCAGTACAAAAACGACAAAGCCTACAATTTAGATAAAAGGATTCGAACAATTGACAAAATAACACAGCAGGTTTTAAATGCCGGAACCATCACGTCATTTGCGCAAGCGATGACATCGCATGAAGCGGAAATGAGTCGAGTCCTAGAAATGAAAACGGTCAAAGAAGACTTGTTTAGCGATTTCGAAGGCGAAATCAAAAGCCTCGGGGCATGGGGAGGAGATTTTATATTGGTAACTGCTGAAATCAACCCAAGCGTTTATTTTGCCGCAAAAGGATACAATACTATTTTAACCTATGAAGAAATGATATTACGACAATAACTTTATAAAAAAAACTCGATACTTAGTATCGAGTTTTTTTTATGAAATAATATTAACTGAATGTTTGTTTTAGTAATTGAACTGCTTTCTATTGTCTTCAATTTCAGCATTGTCTTTTAGGGCAGGTAAAACTCTGTTTACATCCCCAGCAGATTGTGCTTTCAATTGCGCAACATATGCAGCGTGATCTTTCAAAACTGGTGCTTTTACAGTACTAATGTTTTTCACGACATACACACCCGTGTTTCCTTCAATTGGAGCAGACAACTTGTTTGCCGCTAAAGCAAATGCATTTCCAACTACCCTTGCTTCTTGACCAACACCTCCATTTAAAACTGGATTTTGCATTGTCACATCAGTAGCTTGTTGCACTGTCGCCCCTACCGCTTTTGCAATTGCCTCTAAAGAAGTTCCAGACATTTTAGCTTTGATCAATTCCGCTTTTTTCTTGTTTTTTAGAATCGGTTCAACATAAGCTCTAGCTTGAGAAATTGGAGCTAATCCTGAATCATCTATATTTTTAACAGTCGCAATAACATGTCCTACGTTAGCCACTTCAAATCTTTTGACAACACCTACTTTGGTGTTATCTTCGAATGCCCATCTAACGATAGACCTTTGATTCCCTAGAGGGCCAAAATTCTCATCCATTACTTTAACAGTCAACGGATCAGCAACCTTAAGTCCCATTTCCTTCGCCACTTTGTCAAAGCCTTTATCGGAAGCTTCCATCTCAAATTTAGTTGCTTGCGTAAACATTTTATCTGAAGTAGCTTCAGAAGCTTGAATTTTTAAACCGATAGTTGCTAAACGAATTCCATCTTGTTTGTCAGTAATTTTGATAATATGAAAACCAAAAGGAGTTTCAACCAAACCTACTTTACCAATACCATTGTTAAAAACAAAATCGTTAAATGGCTTCACCATTTGATTTGGACTAAAATATCCTAAATCACCACCTTGTTGAGCTGAAGAATCATCAGAGTTTGAAAAAGCCAACATCATGAAACTATCCGGATTTGCTTGAACTTGAGCTAATAATGCTTCGGCTTTAACTTTCGCCTCCTCCTTGGTTCTTACCTCTTTTTGATTAGGCACTTGTGCCCCCTCATAACTGATTAAGATATGACTTGCTTTTGCGTTTACCCCTGATCTCTTACCCAAAGATTTTGAAATGGCATAATATTCCCCAAACACGTACGGTCCGTAAACTGCGCCAGGAGCAAGATTAAATAATAAGTCTGCATCAACAGCCGGTAAATCTTTCTTAGCGATATAAGTGGAATCGTAACGAACATCTGAATTTGAATTCACAAACTCGATTGTATTTACAGCCGATTTAAACCCTGATAAAGTATCGTTTTTCCCTGTTTCTTGATTATAAACAACGCTCCCGGATAACAACCCGTTTATTTTTGATTTAACTTCTGCTTCGTCTTCTGCTGAAGCTTTATCCTCAATCAAAACATACTGCACCTCGCGAGTTTCATCTGCTTTGAATTTCTTTTGGTTTTTCTTCATGTAATCCATAATCTCAGCATCAGTAACCTTAACATCGCTGTCTTTGATGGTAGAATACAACCCTGCAACATAAGCGAAACTCACTTTGTTGTTTTCCATTTCGTATTTCAATGTCCCTTCACTCTCTGTGGCGAAAAGACTTGACTTAATCAAAGTGTTATAAATTTGAAACTTTGCGTTTAGCTCAGCATCTTTCTCTCTCTCTACCAAATACTGCGATTGTGCAGGATTTGATTTGAAATATTCTTTGAATTTTGCAATATCAAACATTCCTGCCGCATTCAAAAACAGTGGGTTTTTACCAATGTTTTCATCCGCTTTCAAAACTTCCATTAAATGCTTTTCACCAACCCTCAAACCTAACTTATCAAATTCAGACGTTAACAAAGCAACAGATACTTCCTGATCCCAAACCCTATTTGCTGCCGCTGTAGAAGTGATCCCTTGACCGCTTTTTTCAACATTCCCCACTTTAATTCTAAAATCTTCAAATGAAATATCTTTTCCATTGATACTACCTACATCTTTTGATGTACTGTTGAAACCACCACTGCTAAATAAATCACCAATGATAAAAGCAAATAAAGCGAATGCGATAACTGCAATCATTAATGCCGAACGTTGTCTAATATTTGATAAAACTGCCATTTTTACTGTTGTTAATTTGATATTCAGTTTGCGAAAATACAATTATATGATTAATAATTATACTACTGAGGTTTTATTTTACAAAAAAAATGTTTTTCCAAAATAAATCACTCTTTTACGGTCATTTTAACCAATTCTATTTTCTTGTTTGTAGCTTCTTCAATAACAAAATGGTAACTCCCTATTATAATGACCTCCCCTTTTAAGGGTATGTCATTTGTGAAATCGACGATAAAGCCTCCCAAGGTCCCATAAGAGGCGCTTTCAGGAATATTAAGTTTATACGTTTGGTTCAGGTACTCCACATCAAAGCGTGCCGAAAAAATATAAGTGTCATCTCCCAACTCCTTTTCTATCAGTTCCTCATCAGAATCGTGTTCATCTTCGATTTCACCAAAAAGTTCTTCAACTATGTCTTCAATGGTCACAATACCAGAAGTCCCACCGTATTCGTCAAGTACCACCGCCACGCTTTTACGCTTTTTGGTCAGTAGGTTCATGACATCTTTGATGTAAATTGTTTCGGGAACAAATTCGACAGAAATCACAATGGACTTGATGTTTTTGGGCTTTTTAAACAAATCATAAGAGTGAACATAACCGACAATCTCGTCCAATGAATTCTCATAGACCACTATTTTGGAGTAGCCCGTTTCAATAAATAGTTCTTTAAGTTCCGCTATGGTTTCAAACAAGTCAATAGCCACGATTTCAGTTCTAGGACTCATCACATCCCTGGCTTTCACACTAGAAAATTCCAAAGCATTTTGAAACATTTGAATTTCTGAGTCCACGTCGTCGTCGTCGTCAACGGTACTCATCTGTTCCACAATATAATTCCCCAATTCTATCTTGCTGAAATAGAGCTGTACCTGATCCCCGTCAGACCCGAAAAATTTCTTCAAAATAAAATCCGAGATCCAGATAAAAAAAGAGGATATCAAATAAAACAAGATGTAAAAAACGTATGCAGGTATAGCAAAAAACTTGATTAGGGCGTTGGCATATATTTGAAAAAAAACTTTTGGCAAAAACTCCGCAGTTATCAAAACGACCAATGTGGACAGAAATGTTTGGATAAAAAGATTCAGCAAGTCCGAAAAATGATACTGAAACGAATCAATCCAGTTCATCAATAGTTCTCCCATTAAAAACCCGTAAACAACCAAGGCAATATTGTTTCCAATAAGCATGGCTGCAATAAATTTCGATGGTTTTTCGGTAAGTTTGGTAAGAATTTTAGAGAGAAAATTATCTTGTTTTTTTTCAATTTCAAGATAAATTTTATTGGAAGAAATAAATGCGATTTCCATGCCTGAAAAAAAAGCACTTAATATTAGACATAGTATTATAATACTAATTCCCATATGTTAGGATTTGCTATTTCGGTCTTCCATCTTTTTTGCGAATTTTCTCCTAAAGAAAAACATGAAAATCGCCAAGCCGCCAATCATAAAGCTCAACCATGGCGTCGCCTCGGGGTCATTCCACTTTGCCATTCCCTCGTAAATAAAGTATAAGGCAAAAATAAGGTAAATGTAAGGTGTGAATTTCAAATAGCCCATAATCTAATTTTTTGATATTTATTGAGCGGAATCAAACTCTCCCACTATTCTTTGTGAATTAATAATTTTAAAATCTTTACTAAAATCGATTCCCTGTCCGTTTGACGATCCTTTGAGATCTGTAAATTTAAACTTTTTTTCAGTAAAAAACCACTCATTCTTCTGATCGTAGTACAATTGTTCCGTTTCGAGTGTCTGCCCATTCTGCGAGACAATCTTCACCTTTCCTTGTAAGTCAATAATACCGGTGACTTTATAAGACACGGCATAATTTGATGTCACATGTGTTGTTTTGCCTTTATTATCATACAAAGTAACATCGATACCTTTGGGAAATTCCGTAAACGGAAAATCGATACTAGAATAATCTAACATTTTCGGGCTGACCAATATCACTTTTATGAGGCCGGAATCAGTGTATTTTAAATTCACATCGTCTGCATCGCCACTGGGCACAAACTCGGTAAAGTTTATTTTCTGCACCTCCTTAAACTTGCTTTCACAACCAAAAAACATAGTCACAGCGAAAACTGTGACTATGGGAATTATTTTATGTTTTTTTAATAAGATCATACGTCAAGAATGACAAAGTGATATGTTATTATACTAATTTTAGTCAAATTTTCTTTGCTGAAACCATCTATCATTAAATGAAAATCCTACACTAACCTTAGCGTAATTTTCCTCAACCAAACTTGAATTTGTCGTCCCTCTTCTACCTATCTCGAAACCTACATTCACATTAGATAAAGATCCCGTAATCGGCAACCCTAAACCTAATGTCAATCCGATATCGTTTATGGATTCAGAATTAACAACTAAACCCGTTTTTTCATACCTAAAACCCCCTCTGTAAACAATCCTTTTGGTGTAAGTCGAAAAAGAGTTATAATTTGGAACATAATACCCCCCTAAGCTTACACTTCCATATTTTCCATAACCTACGTTACCGGACTCATTGTAACTGTTTGCCTGAGCTGCTGTTTTTTGATAAGCAACTTTTCCTCCAATAAGCCATTTCTTGGATTCCCCAATGCCTGCGCTCAAAGATAATTTTCCTGGAAACAGTAAGTCAACGTTGCTTTTTTGTTCACCTACAATATCGAGCACCGCCAAATCGAATGCTGAATTATATATCACAGTAGATATATTTCTGGTATTTTGAGACTTCAAGGTGTTTTCTACCGTATAATTCAAACCGCTATACAAGGTTAGCTTTTTATTGAATTTGGTTTGGTACATAGTTCCGATATTAAAATTGAAACCTGACAAGTTGGAGGTGTTCAGTTCACGAGTCCCCACCGGAATGCCAGTGATGAACTCCAGACTGGTGGTTTCTATTTTTCCGAAATTATAATGCAGGTCAGCACCTACGCTAAATTTCGGGCTTATTTGATATCCAACACCTAAAAAAGCCTTATTTAATCCCCCTGAACCACTATAACGTCTATTATTTGCATCAAGGTCTTCAGAAAGAGACTCAATTTTATACCCTACCGAAGAATAAGGGATTAATCCAAACCCAACTCCCCATTTTCCTATAGGCAACCCTACCGCGAGATAGTCCAAAGTTGTTCTTTTTGCACTTTCTGTCTTACTGTCTGATTTTAATTTTACCGTATTTAAAGTACCTCCAATGGTAAAAGTAGTAAATTTCAAATTTGAAAAACTCGCAGGGTTTTCCAAATTAATATGAACACTGTCTTGCTCTACTGCCACTCCGGCCATAGAACGACTTTCAACCGTTCCCTTAAATCTTACATCTCCAATTCCATAATAAGAATAAGGGGATGCAGTTCCTTCTTGGGCAAAGGAAACTAACGACAAAAGCAAACAGGCGCTTACTATAATTTTTTTAATCATTGTTGATTTTATATTGAAATGTTTGATTCAAACTTTCTAGCAGAAAATTTGAATTGGCAAATATGGTATTTTTTAATCGTTTAGCCAAAAAATCTGTATCTCCCCCCGTTAAAATTATTATAAAATTTGATGAAAGTCCTTTATATTCATCGATGAAACCATCAATCTCATACACTAATGCATTAACGACCCCGGAATGAATTGATTGGGAAGTTGACGCCCCAATAAAATGCTTAGGGCTTTCCAATTCCAACAAAGGCAATTTTGAAGTGTAATTATGCAATGATTCATACCGCAATCGCAAACCTGGAGAAATGGCACCGCCAAGATATTTATTGTTTTGATCAATGAAATCATAGGTTACGCAAGTGCCCGCATCAATGACTAATCGGTTTTGACCGGGAAACTGCAATGTTGCCCCAGCAGCAAGGACCATACGGTCAATTCCCAAGGTTTGCGGCGTTTCGTATTCATTATCAAAAGGGAAAGGGTCATTATGCGCAACAAAATGCACGATCAGCTCGTTATTAAAACCCAAGAAGGATTCTTTTTCGACATTTCCAACCGACGCAACGACCAAATGAGTGGTGTTTTTAAATTTATTTAAAATATTTTCAATGTTTTTTTGAAGCTCATTTTTCACAAAAACAAAATGCTCCAAAAGGATACCTCCCTCAAAAACAGCAGCTTTAATTCTGGTGTTACCTACGTCAACAGTTAAAATCATAATTCTAATTTTGGTTTCGCGAAGGTACGAATTGATTTTTTTAAAAAAATGTTTTGGATATACTAAAAAACATCCTATCTTTGCACCCGCAATAAGCACGGTACCTTAGCTCAGATGGTAGAGCAATGGACTGAAAATCCATGTG